>JAZNLN010000156.1:0-38094 GCA_045579125.1 Ruminiclostridium sp. | reverse complement strand
GCGTATTTCTTGAACGCACTTCAAGAAATACCGTATGCGCTTTTTCTTTACATTTGTTCATAAAAATGTTCACAAGCTCTACGCCGTATCCTTTTCTTCGGAAATCAGGAAGAACAGCAATACGGTACAGCTCGGCCTCGTCGGCGTTCACTGCTCCGAGAACATATCCCGCAAGGCGGCCGTTTTCCTCAACGGTCAGCATTATGCCTGTTTCTGCCAGCGACCGCACAGAATTAAGGCTCCATGGGTCCGTAAAGCATACCACCTCTGCCTCGGCAATCTGTTCAGCTTTTGTCACTTTATGTACTCCTTATAAAATTCTATCATTTTCGCTCTTACGCTTCTGTAAGCGTCCAGTCCCTTTGTAGCGGGATTTTCGAAATCGAGAATACGGATTTTATCGGTGTCAAAATCCGTTCCGAAAAGGCTTATGAGCGCAAATCTGTGATTGTCGCACATAACATGGAATTCGTCGTAATTGTTTTTCATATCCGCTGTCAGTTTTTTGGGACGGATAAAGGAGGTTATGCCTATTTCGTCAAGGACCTGGCGTGCGCTCGGGTCTATTTCGGCAGAGTCAGCTGTGAGTCCTGCACTGTCGAATGAGTAATCAGCCTGCTTACAGCGTGCGATATTATTCGCAATATCGCATGCCATAGGGCTTCTTGTATAGTTTCTTGCACAAATAATCAGTGTTTTTTTCATTTGAATAACCTTTCTGTGTGTTCAGTGTGTATCAAACCACGTCTGACCCGACTGCACGTCTACCGTCAGCGGAACGGTAAGCTTTGCCGCATTTTCCATTTCTTCCCGAAGTATTTTTTCCACTGTCGGAACATCCTCGGGCTTTGCTTCGACAATCAGTTCGTCGTGAACCTGGAGTATAAGCCTTGAATCGGGGTTTTCTCTGCGCAGACGCTCGTAAACCCGCACCATTGCGATTTTGATTATGTCTGCGGCAGTTCCCTGGATGGGTGTGTTTCTTGCTATTCTTGTGCCGAGCGCCTGCACAAGCTTGTTTGTTGCGAGGATTTCGGGTATAGTGCGCCTGCGCCCGAACAGAGTTGTTACGGTGCCGTTTTTCTTTGCGTCCTCAACAGTCCTTGACATATATCTGTCGATTTCTGGGTATTTTGAGAGGTATGCCTTTATATACTCGTTAGCTTCCGCAACGGACACGCCTATATCCTTGGAAAGGGAAAAGGCGCTTATTCCGTATATTATTCCGAAGTTTACAGCCTTTGCCGAGCTTCGCATCTGCGGCGTTACCCATTCGGGCGGCTGATTGAATACCTGCGATGCGGTTATGGTGTGAATATCGTCGCCGTTTACGAACGCATTTCTCATCGTTTCATCGCCGCTTATGTGAGCAAGAACACGGAGCTCAATCTGCGAGTAGTCGGCGTCCACAAGCACATATCCTTCTTTTGCCGTGAAGAATTTTCTCATCTGCTTTCCAAGCTCGGTGCGGACGGGTATGTTCTGAATATTCGGCTCGGTTGAGGATATTCTGCCCGTGCGGGTTTCGGTCTGCCTGAAAGTGGTGTGGATACGTCCGTCGTCTGCGACCTGTTTCAGCAGACCCTGAACGTATGTGGAACTTAACTTTGTAAGGGTCCTGTACTCCGAAACAAGCGGTACAATCGGGTGCTTGTCCATAAGAAATTCGAGAACATCCGCATTTGTCGAATAGCCTGTTTTGGTTTTCTTTCCGCTTGGCAGTCCGAGCTTTTCGAACAGTATGTGAGCCAGCTGTTTCGGCGAAAGGATATTGAATTCCTCGCCCGCATATTCAAAAATCTGTGACTTCATTGCGTCTATACTGCCGTCGAGTTCTTCTCCGAAACGGCGCACGCCGTCGATATTAAGCTGCACACCGTATTTTTCCATGCTCACAAGGACCAAAGAAAGCGGTATTTCTATATCTGTCAGCACGAACAGCATTTCCTGCTCGTTTATTTCCTGCCACAGCGCACGGCAGAGCAGGTACAGGCTTTTTGCAAGCTCGTCCTTTCCCGAGTATACCACGCCGTATTCTGCGCACAGTCTTTCGAGTGTATATTCGTTCGCATTGACGTTGAGCAGATAAGCCGCAAGCGTGCTGTCGAAAACGATATTGCGTATTTCGGCGTTTATCCCGAATGCGTACGAGTGGAGCGCTTTTGCGTCGAACGTGCGCTTGGGAACATCTGATGACAGGTAAGCTGCTGCGTCGGATGTATCAAGTCGCACGCCCTCTCTGAATGCATACAGCTCGCCCTCAAAAAGTATAATATCGTCGGCGTCTGCGAGAGGGTAATGCTTTTTTTCTTTCTTTATATCTGCTGCGGCGGAGCGTGCCATTGCCTCTGCCGCCTCTTTTTTTGCTCCGTCGGAAAAACCGAGTTTTTTTATCATAGCGAACATTTCGAGCTCGGTAAGCAGAGCGAGCAGCTTTGCCTCGTCGGGCTTCTGTACCGCATAATCGGAGAGGTTGAGAGAAACGGGAGCATTTGTTGCGATAGTGCCGAGAAAATGACTCAGACGGCACATTTCCTCGCCCTTTGTCAGCTTTTCTCTGACCGATTTTGTAAGCTCAAGACTGTCGAGCTTTGAGTATATTTCGTCGATACTGCCGTATTTCTGAATAAGCGACAGCGCAGTTTTCTCGCCTATTCCCGCTACTCCGGGGATATTGTCGCTTGAGTCACCCATAAGCGCTTTGACCTCAATCATCTGCCTCGGCGTCACGCCGTAAACCTCGTTTATTTTTTCGGGAGTATAGAAAATGTCCTCCTTCATTGAGGCGAGATTTACGCTTACGTTTTCAGTTATAAGCTGGAACGAGTCACGGTCGCCCGTTGCTATTATGCAGGTGTTTCCCGATACGTCTGCGGCGTGAGCCAGGGTGCCGAGTATATCGTCCGCCTCCCAGCCCTCTGCCTCCAGCACGGGAATATTCATCGCCCGCAGTATTTCCTTCACATACGGCATCTGCATATGAAGCTCGTCGGGCATGCTTTTTCTGCCTGCCTTGTATGCGTCGTATTTCAGGTGTCGGAAAGTGGGCGCCTTCAGATCGAAAGCAACCGCAATGCCGTCGGGGGAAAAGCCTTTTGTCAGCTTTGTAAGGATGTTGAAAAATCCCGTTATGGCATTGGTATACATTCCTTTTTTATTGGAAAGAAGCTTTATTCCGTAAAACGCACGGTTGACAATGCTGTTTCCGTCAATTACAAGAAGTTTCATTCATACCTCTCTTATTTTGAAAATAATCTCTTTATTTTTTTCAGCAGACCGCCATCCGACTGTCTGTTATTCTGTTCCGCTTTCATTTCTGCGGCGGCGGTGTACGCCTGCTTGTAGAAATACTCCTGCGAATTGAGCGGGTCGTCGTTGGTTATTTTTTTATGATACGAGCCGTCGCCTGTCTGAATTCTCGCTTTTACGTTGTCACGCATGCAGATATTGAAATAACTGCATATCCTGTCGGCTATTTTGGCGTCGTTCAGCGGAGCGGCAACCTCAACACGTCTTTCCGTATTTCTTGTCATAAAGTCGGCGGAGGAGATGAAAACTTTTCTTCGGTTTTCCTTGCCGAAAATATAGATACGGCTGTGTTCGAGAAATCTTCCGACGATAGAAACAACCTTTATATTGTCCGTTTTGCCCTCAATTCCCGAAATAAGACAGTTTATGCCTCTTATCACGAGTTCAACCTTGACCTTATGCTCGTTTGCCTCAACAAGCTTTTCAATTATATCCTTGTCGGTCAGAGAGTTGAGTTTAAGCCCTATATATCCGTCCTCGCCAAAGGTTATTTCACGGTCTATCATTTCGATTACCCGTGATTTCAGGCAGTTCGGAGCAACCCACAGCTTTGTTGAGCTTTCTACCGTAGAGCCGACGGAAAGCGCATTGAAAACCATAGAGGCGTCGGTGCCGAAAGTAGTGTCGGCGGTTATAAGTGTGAAATCGGTGTAGAGCTTTGACGTGCGTTCGTTGTAGTTTCCTGTTCCGACCTGCGTTATATATTTTATCTCACTGCCGATTTTTCTTGTTATAAGGAGCAGTTTTGAATGCACCTTGAGATTGTCAAGACCATATATTACCTGTACTCCTGCGTCCTCAAGCCGCTTTGACCAGCCTATATTGTTTTCTTCGTCAAACCTCGCACGTAGTTCGACAAGCGCAAGAACGCTCTTGCCGTTTTCTACGGCATTGATAAGTGCGTCGATAATTCTGCTGTTGCGGGCTACACGGTACAGTGTTATTTTTATGGAAACGACATCTTCGTTTTCTGCCGCCTCGTTGAGCAGTGAAATAAACGGATTTATCGACTCATACGGATAAGAGAGCAGAATATCTCCGCTGTCAACCTGCTTTATAATGGATTTCGACGGATTTATCATTGTGGGAGGCTGCGGCGAGAGAGGCGGAAAAAAAAGCGACGGAGAAGTTTTCATCAGCGTTTCAAGCTCAAATATAAACGACATATCAAGAGGTCTGCGGGTTTTGAATATGAAATCCGTGCCTATTTCAAGCTTTACTTTTTCGCTGATAAGCTCTATATCTTCCTCCTCCGAGTAGTTGATGTATTCAAGGCGAACGGGGCACAGTTTTTTTCTCTGCTTTACTACCTCCGCCATAACGTCACGGAAATCGTGCTCCGTTTCGAAGTCGACATCCGCTTCGTTTGCGTCTATATCAGCGTTTCGTGTCACACGGAGTATGCCTCTGTCGATAACGTCAAAGTCTGTAAACACAAGCTCGGCGAGGTGCATTATAAGCTCTTCCACGAGCACAAATCGCAGCCCTTTTTCTGCGGGGAGATATATTATTCTTCCGAACAGTCCCTTTGACTCTGCGGGAATAATTCCGACGACAGTTGTTTTCTTGTCGGAGTTTTTTCTGCGCAGGCGCACACCTACATACAGCGCTTTATTGCTTAAAAAAGGTATGGGGTGTTTTCTGTCGATGACGGACGGGAAGAGCAGGGGGAGTATTTCCTTTTTGAAATATTCGCAGAGAAATTCCTCGTCACGAGGCAGAAGCTCGGAAATGTTTATATGTTCAATTCCGTTTTTGGCAAGTTCTGCGGCGATTGTGAAATACGCTCTGTCAACTCTCGGGGTAAGCTCCTGCGTCTTTTTAGCGATAGCAGTCAGCTGCTGGCTCGGCGTCATATGTGTTTTGTTTTCCGCCGCATTTTTCAGCAGCATCTGGTCATACAGCGAGCCGACACGCACCATATAAAATTCGTCCAGATTCGATGAGAAAATCGAAACAAATTTCAGCCGCTCAAAAAGAGGAACACTTGTATCCTCGGCCTCCTCAAGAACTCGCTGGTTGAATTTGAGCCACGAAAGCTCACGGTTTTCAAAATATTTTACATTTACTGTTTCGTTTTCCATAATTAACCTCGTGCGTTTTATATTTTGCATAGAACGTATGAAAAGCAACTATATTCTTTTATATTATACAACAAAAATACATATCTTTTCAAGTCCTTTTGTATAAATTCGTTACAAAGAAAATAACACTGCAAATTTGTCTATTTTCAACAAAATATTTCGAATAAACAGTCGGAAATATAAATATTTATAAAAAACACTTGTATACAATGGAAATATATGCTATAATACTTGTATGCAGGGGAACGGTATTTTTATACAGCGTGCAGCGTCTGCAACGATGTTTCCCTCAAAGAAGGAGGAATACTTTATGAAATTAAAAATCACAGCAAAGAAAATGCAAATCAGTCAGAGCTTCACAGACTACGCAGAAGAACGCCTTTCTGCAAAGCTTGACCGTTTCTTCGGAGACGAGGCTACTGCAAAAGTAACTCTTTCGCCTATTAAAAATCAGATTACTCTTGAAGTTACCGTTATATATGACAATGTAATTTTCAGAGCTGAACAGAGCGCTGACGACAAGAATGCGGCTCTTGACGCATGTATTGATAAAATTATCCGAATGATAAGAAAGAACAAGACGAGAATAGCAAAGAAGCTTCGTGATACCGCATTTACTGCCGACGAATCGGAGAACATTGAGGAAGAGAGCGAGTATCAGGTTATCAAGCACAAGAAATTCGAGCTTCGCCCGATGTCTGTTGAGGAGGCTATACTTCAGATGAATCTCGTCGGACACAGTTTCTTTATGTTCAAGAATGCCGAAACAGGCGCAGTAAACGTTGTATACAAGCGTGACGACGGAAACTACTCCGTACTTGAGCCGGAAATGGGTTAATATCAGATAATTGGAATACCGTGTCTTAATGGCACGGTATTTTTTTGTTCGGTTGAAATATCCGCTGCACGCTTTCTTCGTGATGTCTTTTAAAATGAGCTTAAAAAAGCGGTTTATTTTACAAAAAACTATTGACAAACTCATATTTTGTGATATAATGATATAGGTGTAAACGAACAAAGGTTTACAGAGACCGGAAAGGAGATGCAGATATGCCGAAGGATCTGAATGTAACGCTCCTTTTCGATATATACGGCAATCTTCTTACCGAAAAACAGCGGGAAACGATGGAGCTGTACTATAACGCCGACCTTTCCCTCGGCGAAATTTCCGAGGAAACAGGGATAACCCGACAGGGCGTTATGAACTGCATAAAGAAAAGCGAAAATCATCTGCGGGAGCTTGAGGAAAAGCTCGGACTTGCCGACAGACTGCACGCTCTTGATAAAGACATCGAAAAGCTCCAGCTGCTTTTGTACGATGCCGAAGTAAAGAATATGTCACGTCTTGGAGAAATCGAGGACGTTATTGCTGAAATAAAACAGAAACTGTAACGAAAGGAATGATTGAATGGCTTTTGAAGGATTGTCCGAAAAGCTCGGCAGCGTATTCAAAGCGCTGAAGAGCAGAGGCAAACTCAGTGAAAAGGACGTATCGGCGGCGATGCGTGAAGTAAAAATGGCGCTTCTTGAGGCCGACGTAAGCTATAAGGTAGTCAAGGATTTCGTTGCAAAGGTATCCGAAAGAGCGATAGGCTCCGAGGTTATGAACAGCCTTACCCCTGCACAGCAGGTTATTGATATAGTGCATGACGAGCTGAAAAAGCTCATGGGCGACACAAATGCGAGAATTGATTTTCCGTCAAAGCCGCCGTGTGTTATCATGATGTGCGGTCTGCAGGGTGCAGGTAAGACAACACATTCCGCTAAGCTTGCAAAATACCTCAAGGGTCAGAATCGCAGACCTCTGCTCGTTGCCTGCGATATTTACAGACCTGCCGCTATTGACCAGCTGAAAATCGTCGGCGAAAAGGCGGGCGCAAAGGTTTTTGAAATGGGACAGGAAAACCCTGTAAAAATCGCTCGTGAATCCATTAAATACGCCAAGGATAACGGTTATGATACGGTTCTTCTTGATACTGCGGGTCGTCTGCATATCGACGAGGAGCTTATGGACGAACTGAAAAATATCCAGGCGGAAACAAACCCGAATGAAATTCTGCTTGTTGTCGATTCGATGACAGGTCAGGACGCAGTAAACGTGGCGAAAAGCTTTAACGAATCGCTGGAGATTACGGGCGTTATTCTGACAAAGCTTGACGGCGACACAAGAGGCGGTGCGGCGCTTTCTGTACTTGCTGTAACAGGCAAGCCTGTAAAGTTTGCAGGCGTCGGCGAAAAAATCGAGGACCTTGAACAGTTCCACCCCGACCGTATGGCGTCGAGAATTCTCGGCATGGGCGATGTGCTCAGTCTTATCGAAAAGGCAAAGGTTACAATCGACGAAAAGGAACAGGAAAAGCTCGCCCGCAAGCTCCAGGAAAACAAGTTCGACATGAACGATCTGCTTGCGCAGTTTGAACAGATAGAAAAAATGGGCAGCATAAGCTCTATTATCAAAATGCTCCCGGGTATCGGAAACAAGGTCAAGGAAGAAGATATTGACGAAAAGAAAATGCCGAGAACAAAGGCGATTATTCTCTCAATGACCAAAAAGGAAAGAGAGAAACCGTCGCTTATCGACGCAAAGCGTAAGCGCAGAATTGCGGCGGGCAGCGGCACAAAGGTTGAAGATGTCAACATTCTTCTGAAACAGTTTGACCAGATGCAGAAAATGATGAAACAGATGGGTATGACAGGCAAGGGCGGAAAGAAACGCAGAATGCCGAAATTCCCGATGAATATGGGCTGCATGGGCGGATTCCCAATGTAAATATCCGCCGCATAATCCGATTTTCATTGCAGGGTGACCTGCTGTGATATAAAATCTACGAAAGGAGAACAAAGAAATGGCAGTAAAAATCAGACTCAGAAGAATGGGTGCAAAGAAGGCTCCCTTCTATCGTGTAGTAGTTGCAGATTCACGCTATCCCCGTGACGGTCGTTTTATCGAGGAAATCGGTTACTATGATCCCAACAAGGAGCCTGCTGAAGTAAAGATTGACGCAGATAAGGCTAAGCAGTGGATTGCAAACGGCGCACAGCCCACAGATACCGTTAAGAGATTACTCAAGAACAACGGCATCGCTTAATTTCCAAGGAGGAATGTTTGGAGGGAACTTCGGTTTCCGCCAAACAGCTGTCCTGTTATAGGATAGCATAAGGAAAGGACTTTTTATGAAAGAACTTCTCATCGCTATGGTTGAGGAGCTTGTCGAAGATAAATCCGCAATTTCCGTAACGGTTGATGAACCGAACGAAGAGGGCGTTATCGTTTATCATCTTCACGTTGCCCCTAACGATATGGGACGTGTAATTGGCAAGCAAGGTCGCATTGCAAAGGCACTCAGAATTATCATGCGTGCAGGTGCGGTGAAGTACAACCAGAAGGTAATGGTTGAAATAGACTGAACCATGAAAAGCTGCTCCGTACGGAGTGGCTTTTTTCGCATATTTGCGCATATTAAAAAGAAATCCCGAAACGCACGTTCGGGATTTCAGTTTTATTGGCAGTGTTGTTTCTTAAATGTTCCGATAAAGTGTTCCGAGGAACAGGCAGTCGGATGAAAATTACAGCGCTTTTTTGCCTATATCCTTGCGGTAGTGTGCGCCCTCAAAGCTGATTTTTCCGACTGCGGCATATGCTTTATCAAGCGCATTTTTCAGCGTATCGGCAGTTGCCGTAACGCCGAGAACACGTCCGCCTGCTGTGAGAAATTTCTCGCCGTCGAGCTTTGTGCCTGCATGGTATACGAATGCGTCAGCTTCGCACTGACCGTTTTCGTCAAGACCTTTCATTTCAATGCCTGTCGCATATTTCTGCGGGTATCCGCCGCTTGCCATAACTACGCAGGCGCATGCATTGCTGCTCCACTTAATATTGATTTCGGAAAGCTTTTTCTCGCTTATAGCCTCCATTATTTCAACGAGGTCGGTTTCAAGAAGAGGAAGAACAACCTGTGTTTCGGGGTCGCCGAAACGGCAGTTGTATTCAATAACCTTTGGTCCCTTTGATGTAATCATAAGGCCGAAATAAAGACATCCGCTGAAAGTACGCCCCTCGGAATTCATTGCTTTGATTGTAGGCAGGAAAATTGTATCCATGCATACCTTTGCAACGTCGGCCGTGTAGTGGGGGTTAGGAGCTATTGTGCCCATTCCGCCCGTATTCAGACCCTCGTCGTTGTCGTTTGCACGTTTATGGTCCATAGATGAAATCATCGGGCATACGGTATTTCCGTCCGTAAACGCAAGCACTGTTACTTCAACGCCGTCGAGGTATTCTTCAATAACAATTTCACTGCCGCTTGCGCCGAATTTCTTGTCAAGCAACATAGAATTTACAGCGTCAACAGCCTCTGCCTCGTTCTGTGCGATAATAACGCCCTTGCCGAGAGCAAGACCGTCGCATTTGATAACTGCGGGGTAGCTGTTCTGTTCCTTGATATATGCAATAGCCTTGTCGGCGTCTGTAAATGTTTCATACGCCGCCGTAGGGATATTGTATTTTTTCATGAGAGTTTTGGAGAAAACCTTGCTGCCTTCAAGAATTGCGGCGTTGGCTTTGGGCCCGAATGTTTTGAAGCCGTTTTCGTTCAGCAGGTCAACCATTCCCATTACCAGCGGGTCATCGGGTGCTACGAACACATAATCGGGATTCAGTTTTTTTGCGAGAGTGAGGATGCCGTCGAGGTCTGTTGCCTTAACGTCAAAGCACTCCGCCATTTTTGAAATGCCTGCATTTCCCGGCGCTGCATACAACTTTTCAACCTTGGGGGATTTTTTAAGAGCGGTTATAATTGCGTGTTCACGACCGCCGCCGCCTACTACTAAAATGTTCATAATAATTCTCCTTGCAGTATGTTATATATCTTCCAGAATTTCGTGCTGGACTTTTTTTGAAAATTTTCGGAGCACCGAATTATAGCCTCTGTCGCACATATCCTTGACCACCTCGTACGGAACGGAGCCTGTCAGCTTTACCGAGTTCCAGTGCACCTTGTTCATGTAATAGCCTTCGTTTATGTCCTCGTGGAGCAGGCGTATCGTCGAATTGTAGTCGGGCGGAGCCTTGATATTGAGAAGTGCGTCGTCATATCCGTCCGCACATATGGCGCAGAACATTTTTCCTCGGAGCATAAACCTTTTCCAGCCCCATTCCTCTTTGAAATCGCATTCCACCTCACGGAGCGACATCAGGTACTCTTCGAGTTCGGGGTATATGTCCTTGCAAAAAGCCATTATATCAGTCCTTTCGTGCTTGCATATGTTCGCTTTCCCTGAATAAAAGGCGATTATAAAACCGCCCTTTATTCAGGGGCATCCGTGAGGATGCCCGAAAAATTATGCGAAATGCTTTTCGACGAACTTGTCAACGAAACCGATACGGAACCACTTGCCGCCGAGAGCAAGGAATGCTGTAATAATCATAATAACCTTTTCTGCGATAGTGAGGATTGTGTTGATGAGGTTGATAATGCTGTTGAGAACGCCAACACTGAAGTAGCCGCCCCAGAGGTTGAAGATGTCGTCGATGAAATCGAGGAGGTTGGGGAGGAAACCGATAAGAGCAGAGAGAAGTGTAAAGAAGAATGAAATCATAAAGCCCTTTGCAACAATCTTCTTGAGCCACATATCGTTTTCAGCGATAAGCACATAGCCTGTAATGAGGATAGCGGGAATGAGACCGCCCCATAAAGAAACGAATATCGCAACGAATGCGAGCATGTTAGTAGAAATGCCGAGTTTTGTCTTGTTCATAATAGTTTGTCCTTTCGTTATGTTTATAGCACAAGCATTTAAGCTTGTGACAATCAGTGATGGAATAGACGGATTCCTGTGAACGCCATTGCAATATTGTACTTGTTGCAGGTTTCGATAACATGGTCGTCACGGATGGAGCCGCCGGGCTGTGCGATGTATTCAACGCCGCTTCTGTGTGCACGTTCAACGTTGTCACCGAACGGGAAGAATGCGTCGGAGCCGAGAGCCACGCCCTTCATTGTAGCGAGCCATGCTTTCTTTTCCTCGGCCGTATACACTTCGGGCTTAACCTTGAATATCTTCTGCCATTCGCCCTCTGCGAGTACATCCATATAATCCTCGCCGATATACAGGTCGATAGCGTTGTCACGGTCTGCACGACGGATGTCGTCAACAAACTGGAGGTTCATTACCTTGGGTGACTGACGGAGATACCAGTTGTCAGCCTTTGTGCCTGCAAGACGTGTGCAGTGGATTCTTGACTGCTGACCTGCGCCGATGCCGATAGCCTGACCGCCGCAAGCGTATGCAACCGAGTTCGACTGCGTGTATTTAAGCGTAATCATAGCGATAATTAGGTCAATTTTAGCGCTTTCGGGGATTTCCTTATTGTTTGTAACAACGTTCGCAAAAAGTTCGTCGTCAATCTTCAGCTCGTTTCTGCCCTGTTCGAAAGTGATGCCGTAAACCTGCTTTCTTTCGATAGGAGCGGGAACATAGCTTTCGTCAATCTTGATTATGTTGTATGTACCTTTTCTCTTGGATTTGAGAATTTCAAGAGCGTCGTCGTCGTAGCCGGGAGCGATAACGCCGTCGGATACTTCACGCTGAATCATTTTCGCTGTGGAGGCGTCACATACATCGGAAAGAGCAATAAAATCGCCGTAGGATGACATTCTGTCAGCGCCTCTTGCTCTTGCGTATGCGCACGCAAGGGGAGAAAGCTCACCTAAATCGTCAACCCAGTAAATCTTTTTGAGTGTGTCGCTTAAAGGCAGACCTACCGCTGCGCCTGCGGGAGAAACATGCTTGAAGGATGTTGCGGCGGGGGGACCTGTTGCGGCTTTGGGCTCCTTAACAAGCTGCCAGCCGTTGAATGCGTCCATAAAGTTTATGTAGCCGGGCTTACCGTTAAGAACTTCAATGGGGAGCTCGCCGTTTTCAACGAAAATTTTTGACGGCTTCTGATTGGGGTTACAGCCGTACTTGAGTTCAAGTTCTGTCATAATCTTTTCCTTTCGATTACTTGTTCTTGTTTACGATTCTTGATTCGTACTTTCCTGTTTCGATGTCGATATAGCGTACAAAGAGCGAAACCTTGTTGTCAGCGTTGAGATTTTCCCATACAAGCTTTGTGAAAGCGTCAATGTCCATATCGGGGAGCGCTACACGCTTGGGCTCGCCCTCAAAGCTGGGCAGGGGATTTCCGTCAGCCTTGTAGGTGTGGATAAATCTTCCCTCGCCGTTTACAGCGTTTGTGTAGGAGTATGTATATCTCATGCACGAATCGGGATTTCCGTCGGAGCTTTTCAGAATAGAAAGAGCGTAGTTGTAGGTTCCGTTTTCAACGTGCATAACGCCCGAAATTCTCGGAGTGTAGTTGGGACAGTCATCCTCAAATTCACGGCAGCGGAGCGACTGTTCAAAAGTCATCTGCTTGTCCATGCTGTCGTAAATTGTGTCGGTCTGGTCGCCGTTTGTTACGATAGTCTTGTTGCCGAGAACTCTGACGGGAGCATAGATGATGAGATGGGGGTCGGTCATCTTGGACTCGTCGAAAGCCTGCGTTCTGATACCCTCGCCGTCCTCAACGAATACACGGTTGCGGCTGTTTTCGCTTCTTCCCATTATGAAATAAGCCGTTACCGCTTTTTTGCCGTCGGGAGTTCTTCCGAGCATAATTCCTCTGCCGTGGTAGGGGAGGGAATTAAGCTCCTTGTCAAAAGCGATAGATTCCATAGTTACTTTTCCTTTCGTTTATTGATTTGATTGAGCCTTGTCTGTATTATTTGTTGTATATCCCTTCGGAAGATATTTTTCGGGGACATTGTAGCCGAGCTCCTTGAGGTGCATGGCGTAGTGCGGATTACTGAGCCGTTCCGCTGACTTTTGCCTCATGCGTTCCGTACGTTTGGTCTTGAATCCGGTTTTAATAAGAAATATATTTGCGATTGCAAAGACTATTGCTATTGCGCTGATTACCATAATTGAAATACACGATGTATGATAATAATCGCTTGTAGTTATCTCGTAGTAATGTATTGCCGCACCTATGATGAAAAACACAGTGCTAACAAGGATTGCTAAAAGAAGACGTTTAATATCGAAAGCCTCAGGCGAAATGCCGTCCGTTTCTATTTCATGAAAAACAGGGTTTATGTATTCCGTTTTACATTTCGGACAGGTTTTCAGAGGACTTCCGTAGCGGTAATCTCCTGCGGTATAGAATCCGACTCTGCGTCCGCAGTTCGTACAGTATATTTCAACCATCTGACCTCTGCGTGGAGCATTACTCATTTATTACAGCCTTTCCGTCAACAACGCTTATTTTATCCTCGCAGAACAGGGAAACCGCCCTGGGCAGAATTTTCCATTCTGCCTCCTCCATGATGCGTTTCTGGAGCGTTTCGGGAGTATCGCCGTTCTTTACTTCAACTGCTTTCTGGAGTATAATCGGGCCGCCGTCACATTCTTCTGTTACAAAATGAACAGTTGCGCCCGAAAGCTTTACGCCTTTTTTCAGCGCCTCCTCATGGACGTGCAGTCCGTAATAGCCCTTGCCGCAGAAACTCGGAATGAGAGCGGGGTGAACATTTATCATCTTATAGGGATATGCTTTGCCCACCTGCTCGTCAAGAATTGTCATAAATCCTGCGTACACAACAAGGTCAGCCTGCGCTTCCTGCAAAGCGTCGAGAATCGCTTTGGAGTACGACGCAACATCTGCGTAGTCCTTGCGGCAGACGGTCACGCCCTTTATTCCGTTTTCTCTTGCTCTTGTGAGAGCGTATGCGTCGGGCTTGGACGAAATAACACAGGTGATTTTTCCGTTTTTGATTTCGCCTCGTTTTTCGGCGTCGATGAGAGCCTGTAAATTAGTGCCGCCGCCTGAAACGAGTACAGCAATATTTTTCATAAGTACCTCTTACTTGATAATGCAGCCTTCGTCGCCCTTGATGATTTCGCCGATGCAGTATGCGTCAACGCCTGCGTTCTTGAGGATTTCAACGGACTTGTTTGCGTCGTTCTTGTCGACTACGACTATCATGCCGATACCCATGTTGAAGGTGTTATACATATCTCTTTCGGGGATATTTCCTACTTCCTGCATATGCTTGAATATGAACGGAACTTCATACGACGACTTTGTTATTGAAGCAGAGAAACCGTCGGGGAGAGAACGGGGCACGTTCTCGTAGAAGCCGCCGCCGGTGATGTGAGAAACAGCCTTGACTTCAACTTTTTCGATAAGCTCAAGAACAGGCTTTACATAAATCTTTGTAGGAGTAAGGAGAGTTTCTCCGAGAGTCTTGCCGTTGGGCAGCTCCTGCATAAGAACTTCCTTGCTGTTAATGTCAAAAATCTTTCTTACGAGAGAAAAACCGTTCGAGTGAACGCCTGTGGAGGCAAGACCGATAATAATATCGCCTTCCTTGACCTTTGTGTTGTCGAGGATTTTTTTCTTGTCAACAACGCCGGTTGTAAAGCCTGCGATGTCGTAATCATCCTCGGGCATAAGTCCGGGGTGCTCGGCAGTTTCGCCGCCGATAAGAGCGCAGCCTGCCTGTACGCAGCCTTCCGCAACACCGCTTACTATTGCGGCGATTTTTTCGGGAATGTTCTTTCCGCATGCGATATAGTCAAGGAAAATGAGCGGCTTTGCTCCGCAGCAGATAACATCGTTTACGCACATTGCAACTGCGTCGATACCGATTGTATCATGCTTATCGAGGAGGAAAGCAAGCTTTACCTTTGTTCCTACGCCGTCTGTACCCGAAACGAGAACAGGCTCCTCAATGCCTGTTGTATCAAGCTGAAAAAGTCCGCCGAAACCGCCTATGCCCGTCATAACGCCGGGAATATTTGTTCTTTCGACGTCTTTTTTCATGAGCTGAACGCCCTTGTAGCCTGCGGTTACGTCAACGCCCGCAGCCTTGTAGCTTTCAGAAAAACTGTTTTTCATAATATTTCCTTTCTTATTCCTTTCCTGTCCAGCAGTATGTGCAGAGCTGGCACTTGTCGAGGCCTATCGCTTCAACAATATCGTCGAGCAGGTGGTATTTAAGAGATGTAAAATTCAAACGCTTTGCGATTTCATCAACCATAGCATTGTAACGCTCGGTTGAGTCGTCGGTGTATTCTTCGAGGTGGTCAAAGTTGCCGTCAATTGCTTTTATTACCTGGCGTGTAATAAGGTCCATTTCCGACGACGAGCGGGAGAAATTGAGATATTTACAGCCGAAAAGAATCGGCGGACACGCCGAGCGGATATGTACGTCTTTTGCGCCCGAATTGTAAAGCAGTTCTACCGTTTCACGCATCTGTGTTCCTCTTACGATGGAATCGTCGATGAACAGCAGGCGCTTGTCCTTGATAAGCACGTCAACAGGCAGGAGCTTCATTTTCGCAATCAGGCTTCTCATGTTCTGGTGAGCGGGCATAAAGCTTCTCGGCCATGTCGGAGTGTACTTGATAAATGGTCTTGCGAACTGTATTCCGCTTTCGTTTGCGTAGCCTATTGCGTGAGCAGTTCCCGAATCGGGCACGCCTGCCGCATAGTCTATATCCAGTCCCTTGTCACGCTTTGCGAGAGCCGCACCGCAGCGGTATCTCATAAGTTCTACGTTAACTCCTTCATAGCTTGAGGTGGTGTAGCCGTAGTATGTCCAGAGGAAAGCGCAGATTTTCATTTTAGGCTGCGGACGAACTACCGTTTCCTCGCCGTTCGGAGTTATGAATGCAATCTCGCCGGGACCGAGGTCACGGACATAATGGAACCGCAGATTAACATAGGAGAAAGATTCAAAGCTGACGCAGTATGCGCCCTCTCTCTGTCCGATTATCAGCGGTGTTCTGCCGTGAAAATCTCTTGCGGCATAAATGCCGTCCTTTGTAAGCACGAGCAGCGTGAGCGAGCCGTCAATTTTGCTTTGTGCGTATTGAATGCCCTCGGCAATGGTGTCACGCTGGTTGATAAGTGCGGCAACCAGCTCAGTCTGGTTTACTCTGCCGCCGCTCATCTCCATAAAATGACTGCCGCCGTTGCGGAAAATCTCGGAGATAAGCTCCTCGCTGTTGTTGATTATTCCGACAGTTGTAATTGCGTAGTTGCCTAAATGCGAACGTACCATAAGAGGCTGCGGGTCGCTATCGCTGATACAGCCGATACCCATGTAACCCTTCATTTCGCCTACGTCTTTTTCAAACTTTGTTCGGAAAGGGGAGTTTTCGATATTGTGGATAGCACGCTGAAATCCTATCTTTGTGTCGTACACCGCCATACCGCCTCTGCGTGTGCCGAGGTGAGAGTGATAGTCTGTTCCGAAAAACAGGTCCATTATGCAATCCTCGTGCGATGCAACGCCGAATACGCCGCCCATTCAATCAGTCCTTTCTTTAGGGAAATCCGTTGCTGTGATTATTCGCCCATGATACGCTTCATAATTTCCTTGTAAGCGTCCTCTACGCCGCCGAGGTCTCTGCGGAAGCGGTCCTTGTCGAGCTTTTCGTGAGTTGTGGAATCCCAGAAACGGCATGTGTCGGGAGAAATTTCGTCAGCGAGGATGATTTCGCCGTGGAAACGTCCGAATTCGATTTTGAAGTCGATGAGGTCAACGTTGAGCTTCTTGAAGTAGTCAACCATGAACGCATTTACCTTGAACGCATATTCTGTAATTTTTGCGATTTCTTCTTCGGTAGCAAGACCGAGACCGAGCGCATAATAATCGTTTATAAAGGGGTCGCCGAGGTCGTCGTTCTTGTAGCTGAATTCGAGTGTGGGACGCTTGAGGGGTGTGCCTTCCTCAATGCCGAGCTTCTTGGAAAAGCTGCCTGCGGCAACGTTTCTTACGATAACTTCGAGGGGAACGATTTCAACCTTCTTTACAACTGTTTCACGGTCGTTGAGTTCTTCGACGAGGTGAGTGGGCACGCCTTCCTTTTCAAGCAGACCGAACATAAAGTTTGTCATCTTGTTGTTGATAGCGCCCTTGCCCATGATTGTGCCCTTTTTGAGACCATTAAAAGCGGTAGCGTCATCCTTGTAGGATACGATAACATAGTCGGGGTTTTCGGTTGCGTATACTTTCTTTGCTTTTCCTTCGTAAAGCTGTTCCTTCTTTTCCATTTTGAATACCTTGCCTTTCAGATTTAATTATTGCTTATTATATATACCATATAAATATATAAATATAAAACCGATTTTTCAGCTATTGCGGATTTCTTCTGCTACCTGCTGCATTTTTGCGTCGGCAGCAAGATTTTTTTCGTTCTGCTTTTTCTTGAAATCGAGCAGCTTTTCCGCAAGTGCGTCGTCGCTGACTGCGAGCATTTCAACCGCCAGATAGCCTGCATTGGCGGCACCGTCTATTCCCACTGTTGCAACAGGAACTCCGGGAGGCATCATAACCGACGACAGAAGTGCGTCAACTCCTTCGAGCGCTTTTGCCTTTACGGGGATAGCGATAACTGGGAGGGTTGTGTTTCCTGCGATTGCGCCTGCGAGATGAGCGGCCATGCCTGCTGCGGCGATAATCACGCCGAAACCGTTGCTTCTTGCATTTCTGGCGAGCTCGGCAACCTCGGCGGGTGAGCGGTGAGCGGAGAGAACACGCATCTCAAACGGCACGCCGAAATCCTTGAGCACCTCTGCGGCCTTGCGAACAACGGGGAGGTCGCTGTCGCTGCCCATAACAACTGCAACTTTTTTCATTTTATCATCCTTTCGTCAAAAATCAAAGCGTGAGCCTGCGGCAAAATTAAAAAAAGCCTCGTTTTTCAACCAAGCTTTTCCGATTATGCTGCACCTATCCGCACTCTGAACATAAGCGATGAAGAAGAACATGAATAAGAGTGCGTCATGATTATACTCCGCCTTTCATAATAGTACATAAATATTGTACTATATTTCTTATACATTTTCAAGTATATTTTGAAAAAATTTTGAAATTCTATATTTATCCCAAAAAAACGAATTGGCTGCATATACGTTTGTATAGTTTACAGCCGACGCATTTCCTGCCGCAGGTTGATTATTGCCTGTGTCTGACGTCTGTTTTTGGCGGACGAAAGCATTTGTATAAAATGACGTATGATTTTTTCAGCAAAACTCGCAGCAGTATTTGATGTCAAAAAGAGCAGGGTGCCAAAAATGTAAATAGTTACAAAAATAATTCATATTACATAAAACAGGCGCTTTTAAGTTGTTACATTGTCACAAACGATAAATGATAACGATTACATTTTTGCCCTAAAAATTTTCGTCGTTTTGACCAAAATGATTTTTTTAAATGATTAGTTTATCAAATTAAAAAATCGCTTATTGAATTAAAAAATAAAAAATAATCATTGTTTTTCGCCGTAGCTATGCCAAAATCGGGTTAAGTCAAAAAATTAACACTTTTTGTTCAAAAAAACAACCAAGCGGTCGGAAAAGCCGTTTTTATGCCGAATTTGAAAACGATTACTTTGGTTTGTGAAAATTTTTTGAAAAAAAGGGCTTGCAAATTTGAATGTTTTGTGATATAGTAACAAATGAAATTGCAAGACGTTTTCCGACGTCACGCAGTTCAATCAATTTTAGCAGACATTACATAACGTAGTGTCGGAATATTATTGGAGGAAAAAAGTATGAAGAAAAGAATATTAGCAGCTTGCTTAGCATCTGCAATGATTCTCTCTGTAGCTGGTTGCGGTGGCAACGAGACTACAACAACAACAACAAAGGCTCCCGAAGCTGGTACAACAACTGCTGCTGACAACGGCGGCGCTGCTGACACAACAACTGCTCCTGTTCAGGACGTTACATTCGGCGAGCAGGGCAAGGTGTTCAACATCTATGCTTGGAACGATGAGTTCAAGGGCTTCTTCGAAAAGTACTATGCTGGTACAAAGCCTGTTGATCTTGGCGCTGACAAGACAGAAGGTACAGACGACGACGTATTCTTCGACAAGGCTCCTGGTATCCCCGAAGGTATCACAGTTAACTGGGTAATCAACCCCTCTGACAACGGCGTATATCAGCAGAAGCTCGACGAACAGCTCCTCGATCAGGCTAGCAAGGCTGCTGACGACAAGATCGACATGTTCCTCGCAGAGGCTGACTTCATCCTCAAGTACACAGATACAGAACTCACAATGGATATTGCTGAACTCGGTCTCGGCAACGCTTCCACACAGTATCAGTACACAATCGATGCAGCTAAGTCTTCTGACGGCAAGGTTAAGGGTGTATCCTTCCAGTGCTGCCCTGCTGCTCTTATTTACAGACGTTCCATCGCTAAGGACGTTCTCGGTACAGATGATCCCGCACAGGTTCAGGAAGCTCTCAACTCTTGGGAAAAGTTCGAAGCAGTTGCAGCTGATGCAAAGGCTAAGGACTACTACATGACAGGTTCCTATGTAGAAACATACAGAACATTCTCTAACAACACATCATCCCCTTGGGTAGACAGCAACAAGAACCTCCAGTTCGACGCTGCTATCGAACAGTACCTCGTACAGGCTGAAAACTTCCTCAAGAACGAGTACACACTTGACGCAGGTGTTTGGGATGACGCTAAGAACCAGCAGATGTTCAAGGATGGTAAGACAATGTGCTTCTTCGGTCCTGCTTGGTACTACAACTTCTCTATGGGTAACGCACAGGATCCCGACAAGGGCTGCTATGGTGACTGGGCTATCGTTGAAGGTCCTCAGGCTTACTTCTGGGGCGGTACATGGCTCCTTGCTTCCGCAAGCACAGACAACCAGGAAATGCTCAAGAGCATCTTCGAAGCATTCACAGTTAACGAAGATATCTGCTCCGCACTTATCGAAAACGAAGGTCAGTTCACAAACAACTCCGCTGTAAACCAGAAGTATGCTGAAGATCCCGATTTCGGTAACGCATTCCTCGGCAACCAGAACGATACAGCTATCTACGTTGAGCTTGCTAAGAACATTAAGTTCGAGAACAAGACTCAGTACGACTTCAACCTCAACGAAAAGCTTCCTTCTGTATTCCTCGATTACTTCAAGGGCACAATCACAAAGGACGAAGCTTATGCTAACTTCTACAAGTATGTAAACGAAACATTCCCCGCAATCGTTACTCCGTAAGTTAGTAGCTTGAAATTGTTAAAAAGAGGCGAGGCAATTTTCTTGCCTTGCCTCTTTTATACTTAAAATTTGATGTGAGGATAACAGCATGTCTCAAAAAAAGCATAAATCAATAAGCTATGCTAAATGGGGCTACATATTCATCGCTCCGTTTTTTATAGTATTTACCATTTGTTCACTTATTCCGCTCGGTGCAACATTCTACAACAGCTTGTTTGAATCGTACCGTGACGGTCTTACCATTATTGGTCCTAACTTTGTAGGATTCAAAAACTTCGAAACATTATTCACACCGTCAGGCGGCAGTATTGATATTTTAACATATACAGCCAATACGCTTATTATGTGGATAATGGGCGCTATTCCTCAGCTTGTTATAGCTCTTCTGCTTGCGGTATTCTTTACCAGCACAAGACTTAACATCAAGGCTCAGGGCTTCTTCAAAACAGTAATTTACATGCCTAACCTTATCATGGCTGCCGCTTTCTCAATGTTAATTTTTACATTGTTCTCAAAAGTAGGTCCTGTGAACGGACTTATTACATCCATGTTCGGCGAAGGCGCTCTTGTTGACTTCTTCAACAATACTTGGACCGCTCGTGGTCTTATTGCGTTTATAAACTACCTTATGTGGTTTGGTAATACGACAATTCTTCTTATGGCAGGTATCATGGGTATCGACCAGAGCCTGTTCGAAGCCGCTTCAATTGACGGCGCTAATTCAACGCAGGTATTCTTCAAGATTACTCTGCCGCTCCTCATGCCGATTCTCGTTTATGTTGCGATTACCGCTCTTATCGGTGGCCTGCAGATGTTCGACGTTCCGCAGATTATTTCCGCTGGTTTAGGTACTCCCGACAGATCGACAATGACCCTTGTCATGTATCTTAACAACTATATTTCAGTTAGTAAGAACTTCGGTATGGCTGGTGCAATTTCTGTTGTTATGTTCGTTATTACTGGTATTCTCAGCTTTATCGTTTACAAGACAACAGTTACTTCCGATAAGCCCAAGAAGAGCAAGAAGGGAGGTCGTTGATTATGGCAAACGCAAAAGAACCGTATTCCGTAGCAGCGGCACAGAACGCAGAGGGAAAATTCAAGCTTACATTATCCCGTATACTTGTTTACATTTTTCTGATTGTTGTTGTAGTTTTGTGCTTATTCCCTTTCTATATGCTCATTATCAACTCAACACGTTCTGACGCACAGCTTGCGTCAGGTTTTGAGCTTCTTCCGAAAGAGAACTTTATCAATAACCTCGTAAAAGCGTGGAATGACACACAGCTTTTCTCGCTCCCCGAGGGTCTTTGGAACAGCTTCTTTATAGCTGCAACATCGTCAATTCTGACAACTTATTTCTCGGCGCTTACAGCTTACGGCATCCATGTTTACGACTTTAAGGGCAAGAAGCTTGCTTTTAAGTTCATCATGGTTGTAATGATGATTCCTACACAGGTTTCCGCAGTTGGTTTCGTTCAGCTCGTAAACCAGGTAGGTCTTGCGGATACATACTGGCCGCTTATCATTCCCGCAATCGCAGCTCCCTCCGTATTCTTCTATATGAAGCAATACATCGAGAGCACGCTGCCTATGGAAATTGTTGAAGCTGCCCGTGTTGACGGCTGTAATGAATTCCGTACATTCAATACGATATGCTTCCCGATTCTGAAGCCTGCTATCGCAGTTCAGATGATCTTTGCATTCGTAGCTTCCTGGAACAACTACTTTACTCCTGCGCTGATTATCAAGTCGAAAGAAAACAGAACTCTTCCGATTATGATTGCGTTCCTGCGTTCGGAGCTTAACTCAAGAGACGGTGACCTGGGTGAAGTTTACATGTTCATTCTTCTTTCCATCATCCCCGTTGTCATTGTATACATGTTCCTTTCCAAGTTTATCATCAAGGGTGTTACAATGGGTTCAGTTAAGGGTTAATCCAAACAAAACATACAAAACAGGCAGACTTATGTTTGCCTGTTTTATTTTTGTGCACATAAATACGAACTATGCACAAATATTTTTTATGTATTTTTAAAATTATATTGATTTTTGTTAAAAAGTGTTGTATAATTATATAAAAGTACAGTTTCGCAGACAGGTGGGTGCGGACAGAAAATAAGCGAGGTGCGGATATGCTTGAAGAAATGAAGAAAAAGGTGTGCGAGGCCAATAAGCTTCTCCAGAGGCAGGGTCTTGTAAAATTCAACTGGGGCAACGTATCGGAGATAGACCGTGCGTCCGGTATTCTGGCAATCAAGCCGTCGGGGGTTTCGTATGAAAAGCTGACGCCCGAAATGATTGTGCTGGTTGATTTGAACGGAAACGTTGTAGAGGGAGATTTAAGACCATCCTCCGACACTCCTACGCATATCGAGCTTTACAAAGCATTTCCCGAAATCGGAGGTATTGCGCACACTCATTCCAAGTGGGCGACTATAATGGCGCAGTCGGGCGTAGACATTATGCCGTACGGCACCACTCACGCCGACCATTTCTATGGTGCTATTCCGTGCACGGGTCCGTTGACAGATGAACAGATAAACGGTGAATATGAACGTGAAACGGGTCTGATTATTGCCGATACTATTATAGCAAGAGGAAATACAGCGACAAATATGCCTGCTTGCCTCGTTCTCTCGCATGGTCCGTTCACATGGGGGAAGGACTCGTACAAGGCTGTATTCCACAGCGTGGTGCTTGAAGAAGTTTCGATGATGGCATGGCACACGATGCAGATGCCTTTTGCCAACGGCGCTATGCAGCCCGCACTGATTGATAAGCATTATCTCCGCAAAAACGGCGAAAATGCATACTACGGTCAGAAAAAATAAAAAAATATAAAAAAACACTTGACAAATGCCTAAGTATGGTATATAATTATTCAGTAATCAAATAAACAGAAAGTAGAGTTTTCTCTCACCCGTGAGCATTCTGAGCCAGCGTGGTTGTTTAGTATTCCTTATATTTTATAAGACTATTAAGCATGGGAGTATACTCTCGTGCTTTTTGATTTATTATGCTTTTTTATGAAAGGGAGTGTACGCTATCAGCGCAAAAGAACTTCTCATCAATGAAGAAATACACGAAAAAGAAATTCGTGTAATCGGTCCGGACGGAGAGCAGCTCGGAGTTATGTCATCGGAAGAGGCACAGGCAAAGGCTGACGAAGCAGATCTCGATCTGGTTTTAATCGCACCGCAGGGCAATCCCCCTGTATGCCGTATCATGGATTACGGTAAGTATCGCTTTGAAATATCCAAGCGAGAAAAGGATGCAAGAAAAAATCAGAAGCAGGCTGAACTGAAGGAAGTCAGAATGTCGCTCAATATTGACACAAACGACTTCAATACGAAGGTTAATCAGACTATCAAGTTCCTCAAGAACGGCGATAAGGTTAAGGTTACGATTCGTTTCAGACGTGCAAGAGAACTTTCGCATATGAATCTTTCCGACGAGCTTATGAAGAAGTTTCTTGAAGCATGCTCGGAGTATGGCTCCTGCGAGAAGCAGCCCAAGCTTGAAGGCAAAAACTACGGTGTAGTTGTTTCGCCGAAGAAGGCTACGGCACAGGGAAAGAAAAAAGCTGAAAACGGAGCTGAAAACACAGCACCGAAAAATAACAAGGAGGACAATTAAATGCCTAAGAACAAGATTAAGACCCACAGCGGAGCAAAGAAGCGCTTTAAGGTTACAGGAACAGGAAAATTCAAGTATCAGTCAACAAACCGTCGCCATAGATTGACTCAGAAGGCTACAAAGCGTAAGCGCATCAACCGTGCAGGCGGCTACTGCGACGCAACAAACATGGCAGAAGTAAGAGCATTACTGCCTTACGCAAAGTAAGAACAAGAGATAACAGGAGGATATAAAAATGGCACGTGTTAAAGGCGCATTAGCAACTCGTAAGAGAAGAAATAAAACATTAAAGCTCGCAAAGGGCTACTGGGGCGGCAAGAGCAGACTTTTCAAGACAGCCAAGGAAGCTGTATGGAAGTCCGGTCAGTATGCTTATATCAGCAGACGTCTTAAGAAAAGAGATTTCAGACGTCTTTGGATTACAAGAATTTCTGCTGCTTGCAAGCTCAACGGCATGAACTATTCGACATTTATCGACGGTTTAAAGAAGGCTAACATCTCTCTCAACCGTAAGATGCTTTCCGAAATCGCTATCAACGACGCAGCAGGCTTTACAGCTCTCTGCGAAAAGGCAAAGGCAGCTCGCTAAGATAAAATTATATCACGCCCGTGAAAATGCGGGCGTGATATTCGTGTTTTATGGCAAAAGGGGTTAATCCTTTTTTTCGCTGTTTATCTTCTTTGTGTGAGAGTACATTTCCTTTGAGTTTTTTCTGAAATACAGCAGATATGCAATGACTGTTGCGGCTGCTGCGGCGAAAAGACCCTTTGAAATAAGCTCAAACTGAAAAGCTGTTATTTCGGGATTTGAAACGGACATTACGGATGTGTAGTGGGAGTATTTTTCGATTATTTCCGATATGTTTTTTTCGGGTATAATATGAAGATACGACTTTATCCCGATGAGGTAAGCGGAAAACAAAATCGTGCAGACGGTCAGCACGGTGTTGATTATAAGACCGCATACATCAATTTTCCTGGCAAGGAATTTGTAGTCGAAAATTATAAGTGCGGCGCTCGCACCGCCTATGACAATCGAAACAATTTCGCCGATAAAAAGCCCTCCGTAAATATCGACGGTCATAACCGAAATAATAACGCACACAACAGCGGCGATAACGGCTCCCAGCATGCCTTTGACACTGTTAAGGTCAAATCCGAGCTTTATTGTTTCCTTTTTGTTTTTCGGAGCATTTTTGGGAACAGCGGACGGTATTTTAAGCGTGTGGGGTTTTCCTTTGATCTCGTATCTTTTAAGCTCAGCTGTAAGCTTATCTAAAAACTCAATAAGCGTTGTTATTTTTTCCTGGAGCAGGTCGTCACGGTTAAGTGAAATGCTTATTTCCGAAGCTGTGATACTGCGGGAAAGAATTGTGTTTTTAGGCAAGCCTGTGCATGCCGCAGCGACAGCCTCCGAGGCGTCGTCAAACATGTCGGACAGAAGTTCGACGGCAATGCTGACAGCGTAAACCCCCTTTGCGGGAGAGTCGTAAATACATACTCCGTAACCGCATTTTGAGCCGTAAAGTGCGGCGGCGTCGGGGTTGTATTCAAGGCCGAAATCCTCTTTTGCGAGGGATAATTCCGAAAAAATCATTCATATTCCTTTCGTGTCCGTGTATATCGTTTTTTGCGAACACAAGGATTATAGCACAGAAAACAAGGATTGTCAATGAATATAACATCGAGAAAAAATTCGCATATACAGTATCTTCGTGCGCTTCAGAAAGAAAAAAAGCTGCGTGAGCAGGACGGATTGTTCGTCATAGAAGGTCCGAAGCTTGCGTTTGAAGCGATAAAAAGCGGATTTGAAATTACTTCCGCATACATAACCGAGGATGCGCGGAAAAAATATACGGAGTCGGCGGAGCTGATAAAAAAGCACGTCGATATAGATATTATCAGCAGTGATATTTCGGAGTATATTTCCGATACCAAAGCGCCGCAGGGCGTATTTGTAACCGCAAAAATAAAAACCAATAAATTAAGCGACGCAGTATCCTGCGGCAGACGGTTTCTTGTCCTTGACAGGCTCCAGGATGCGGGAAACGTAGGAACGATTATCCGTACATGTGATGCATTCAGTCTCGGAGGAATTATTGTTTCCGAGGATTGTGCGGATGTTTACTCTCCGAAAACCGTTCGGAGCACGATGGGGTCGATATTCCGTGTGCCTGTTTTCAGGTATTCGCTCGTTAATTCGCTTGATTTTTTGGCAAATAACGGATATAATGTATATGCGGCCATGCTTGACAGCACGGCAGAAAGGCTTGATAAAGTCGAATTTCCGCAGAAAACCGCAGTCGTGATAGGAAACGAAGGAAACGGTATTTCCGACGAGGTTGCTGCGCATTGCAATAAAAAGATATATATACCAATGAATAACGCAGAATCACTTAATGCGGCTGTTGCGGCATCGGTGATATGCTGGGAATTGAGAAAGCAGGAGGGTTAATGTCAAATTTAGTCATTGTTGAGTCGCCCGCAAAGGCGAAAACCATAAAGAAGTATCTCGGAAAGGATTTCGAGGTTGTTGCCTCCGTCGGACATATAAGAGATTTGCCGAAGTCAAAGCTTGGCGTTGATGTTGACAACAATTTCGAACCGAGCTACGAGAATAAGCGTGACAAGTTGTCGCTTATCAAGGAATTAAAGGCTGACGCCAAAAAAGCGGATTTTGTTTATCTCGCAACTGACCCGGACCGTGAAGGCGAGGCTATTTCGTGGCATCTTGCGCATGTGCTTGACCTGGACATAAACGAGCCTATACGAGTAACATTCAGCGAGATTACAAAAACAGGCATAAAGAACGGTATGGAAAGTCCGAGAGGGCTTAACATGGGTCTTATAAACGCACAGCAGGCAAGACGTATTCTTGACCGTATCGTGGGTTATAAGCTCAGTCCGTTCCTTTGGAAAAAGGTCAGAAGAGGTCTTTCTGCGGGACGTGTTCAGTCCGTTGCCGTACGTCTTATTGTTGACCGTGAAAATGAAATCAAGGCATTTGAAAGCAAGGAATACTGGAGCATTGACGCCAAGCTCCAGGCGGGCGGAAGCAAAAAGTCATTCCCCGCAAAGCTTGTGGAAATAAAAGGCGAAAAGGCGGAGCTTGTAAATAAGGAGCAGACCGATAGAATACTTGCTATGCTTGAAAAAGAGGATTTTATAGTTTCCTCAATCAAGAAATCCGTGCGCAAGAAACAGCCTGCACCGCCGTTTACTACCTCAACACTTCAGCAGGAAGCGTCGAGAAAGCTGTCGTATAACGCACACAGAACGATGAAAACCGCACAGGAGCTGTACGAAGGTGTTGAAATTGAGGGACAGGGCGCAGTCGGTCTTATAACCTACATGAGAACGGACAGCCTGCGTATATCCGACGAGGCAAAGGCTGCCGCTGCGGTTATAATATCCGAAAAGTATGGCAAGGAATATATTCCCGCAAAGCCGAGAGTGTTCAAGACAAAGAGCAACGCTCAGGATGCTCACGAAGCAATCCGTCCGTCTATTGTCGAGCTCACGCCCGAACAGGTCAAGTCCAGCCTTACAAGCGACCAGTACAAGCTGTATAAGCTTATATGGGAGCGCTTTATGGCGAGCCAGATGGAGAATGCGCTCCTTGACGCAGTTTCCGTTGAAATAACTGCGGGTGACTGCGGATTCAGAGCGACAGGCTACACAGTTAAGTTTGACGGTTTTACAAAGCTGTATGAAGAAAGCACGGACGACGAAAGCGAGCACGGAAACGCACTCCCGAAGATAGAACAGAACGAAAAGCTTTATGTGAAATCTATCGAGGGAAATCAGCATTTCACACAGCCGCCGCCAAGATATACCGAAGCAAGCCTTATCAAGGCGCTTGAGGAAAACGGAATCGGCAGACCGTCAACATACGCTCCGACGATTACAACCGTTCTGAAAAGACATTATATTGAACGTGAAAACAAGCAGCTTAAACCTACGCCGCTCGGCGATGTAATAACTGTGCTTTTAAACGAGCATTTCGAAAAGATTGTTGACACGAAATTTACAGCGAAGATGGAAAACGACCTTGACCGTATAGAAGAAGGCAAGACGGAATGGGTTGAGGTTCTCCGCAGTTTTTACAATGACTTTGAAAAGACTCTGAAAAAAGCGGAAAGCAATATGGAGGGCAAGCGTGTAAAGGTCCCCAACGAGCCTACGGATATTGTCTGCGAGGAATGCGGCAAGAATATGGTTATCAAAATCGGACCTTATGGTAAATTCCTCGGCTGTTCAGGTTTCCCCGAATGCAAGAACACCAAACGTATCGTAACCGAAACAAGCGGCACATGTCCTGTATGCGGTCAGAAAATGCTTGCGAAGAAGTCCAAGAAGGGCAAGCCTTTCTTCGGATGCGAGAATTACAAGGACTGCAATTTCATGACATGGGATACTCCTATTTCGGATATATGCCCCAAGTGCGGAGTGACGCTTTTCAAAAAGGTCGGCAGAAACGGAAAGATATACTGCGCAAAGGAAGGCTGCGATTACGAGCGTGAATTAAACGAAAACGCAGGTAAAACGAATGAATAAGGTCACTGTTATAGGCGCAGGGCTTGCAGGCTGTGAGGCGGCGTGGACGCTTGCGGAGCACGGAGTAGAGGTTTCACTGTATGAAATGAAACCGCAGAAATACACTCCTGCCCATCATTACAGCGGTTTTGCCGAGCTTGTATGCAGCAATTCCCTGAAAGCGGCACGGGTTGAAAGTGCGGCGGGGATGCTCAAGGAAGAGATGAGAATGCTCGGCTCGCTTACGATGCAGGCGGCGTCAGAAACATCGGTTGCGGCAGGCGGTGCGCTTGCAGTAAACCGTGAGCAGTTTTCCGATTATATTACCGGGAAAATAAACGCTCATCCGAATATAACTGTAAAAAGCGAAGAGGTGACAGAATTTCCCGAACGCAATACCATTATTGCGACAGGCCCGCTGACCTCTGACGGCTTTGCGGAAAAGATACGGGAAAAATGCGGCGATGCGCTGAGCTTTTATGATGCGGCCGCTCCGATAGTAAGCTTTGAAAGTATTGATATGACAAAGGCGTTTTACGCTGCACGCTATGATCGTGGCGACGCTGATTATATCAACTGTCCGATGACCAAAGAGGAGTATCAGGCTTTTTACGACGAGCTTGTTGCGGCGGAAACCGCACCTCTCAAGGAGTTTGACAAGCTTACGGTATACGAAGGCTGTATGCCTGTCGAGGTGCTGGCTAAGAGAGGTTTTGAAAGCGTTAGATACGCATGTATGAAACCCGTCGGGCTGACAGACCCCGCCACAGGCAGACGTCCGTTTGCGGTAGTTCAGCTTCGCAAGGAAAACAACGAAGGTACGCTCTACAATCTTGTCGGATTTCAGACCAATCTGAAATTCGGAGAGCAGAAACGTGTTTTCTCTATGATACCCGGGCTTGAAAACGCTGAATTTATGCGTTACGGAGTAATGCACAGGAATACATTTCTCAACAGCCCGCTGCTGCTTGATTCTTCTTTTATGCTCAAGGGCAGCGACGGTGTGTATTTTGCGGGTCAGATGACAGGCGTTGAAGGATATACCGAAAGCGCAATGAGCGGGATAATTGCCGCACGGCAGCTGCTGTTCAGACTTTCGGGCAAGGAGCCGTTTGTACTGCCATGCGACACTATGAGCGGAGCTCTCTCCATGCATATAAGCACCGAAAATAAGGATTTTCAGCCTATGGGAGCCAATATGGGCATACTCCCGCCGCTTGAAGAAAAAATCAAAGGCAAGCAGGAGCGCTATGCCGCAGTTGCTTATCGTGGAATAGAATCGCTTAAAAGAACGATTGAAAAATACGGTCTGTAAGACACAATTACGAAAGGACATACGTTTATGAGAATTGCTATCGACGGTTTCGGCGGAGATAATGCGCCGGACGAAGTAATAAAGGGTGCCGTTGCCGCAGTCAAGGAATACGGCGTAGAGGTTGCAATAACAGGCAGCGAAAAGCTGCTCTTGGAACGATTCAAGGCACTTGGACTTTCAACCGACGGAATAACGCTTGTGGACGCAAACGGCGTTATTGAGATTGAAGACAATCCGATGGATATACGCAAGGCGAAGGCTGATTCGTCGATGGGCAAGGCGTTCGGTCTTGTTGTAAACGGCGAGGCGGACGCATTTGTAAGTGCAGGCAGTACAGCCGCACTTGTTGTGGGCGGGTCTATGATTGTCGGTAGAATAAAAGGAGTGAAGCGCCCCGCACTTGCCCCTGTAATGCCCAGTATAAGCAATTATTATATGCTGATGGACGGCGGTGCAAATCTTGAATGCCGCCCCGAAATGCTCCAGCAGTTTGCGGTTATGGGCAGTATTTATATGGATAAGATTATGGATTGTCAGAGCCCTCGTGTAGGTCTGCTTAATATCGGAACGGAAGAAGAAAAGGGAAGAGAGCTTGAGCTTGAAACATACAAGCTTTTACAGAATACTCCTCTGAACTTTATCGGAAACGTTGAGGCAAGAGAAGTTCCGCTCGGCGCCTGCGATGTTATAATTACCGACGGATACACGGGTAACATTTTCCTCAAGACAGTTGAGGGCATGGGCAGATTTATGAAACGTTCGCTCAAGGAAACGATATTCGGCAGCGGAATTTCAAGAGTCGGCGCAGTATTTGCGATGGGCGGAATAAAAAAGGTGAGCAAGAAGATGGACTACAAGGAGGTTGGAGGCTCTCCTCTCCTCGGAACATCAAAGCCCGTAATCAAGGCTCATGGCAGCAGTGACGCCAAGGCGTTCAAAAACGCTATAAGACAGGCAAAGGAGTTCGTTGAAAACAACGTTATATCCGAAATCGAAGAAAGTCTTAAAAATTTAAAGGCTGCCGAAAGCAATCCTGTCAGCAGCGATGTATGAGTGAAAGGACTAAACGATGATTGATTTTGAGGAAAGAATAGGGTATGTGTTTAAAAACAAGGCGTATCTTAACGAGGCGCTGACCCATTCCTCTTTTGTAAACGGAAAAAATCACCACAGCAACGAAAGACTTGAGTTTTTGGGAGACAGCGTTCTTTCGGTTGTTGTTTCGAAATATTTGTTTGAAAATCTTACGGATTGTCCCGAGGGACAGATGACGAAGCTGCGCTCAAAGCTTGTCTGCGAGCAGTCGCTTTATACGTTTGCGGGAAAAATTGAACTCGGCGCATACATAAAGCTCGGAAAAGGCGAGGAAAATACGGGCGGACGTGAAAGAAAGTCCATTCTTGCCGACGCATTCGAGGCGGTTATTGCGGCGATATATCTTGACGGCGGACTTGATGCCGCACGGGATTTCATAATGCCGTTCATTCCCGATATTGATATTCTCAAAAGCGGCAAGCTGCTTGTCGGAGATTTCAAGACGATTTTACAGGAAATAATCCAGCAGAATCCCGAGGAGCGAGTAACCTACGCCATTTCCGACGAAAGCGGAGCCGCACATAACAAAACGTTTGTGGCGAACGTTCTGCTTAACGGTCAGGTTATCGGCACAGGCTCGGGCAGCAGCAAGAAAGAGGCTGAACAGGCGGCCGCAAAAGAGGCGATAAGCCTTATGGGATATGAAACAAACTAATCTTTCGATATTTATTCCGCATCTCGGATGCCCGAACTGCTGTTCGTTCTGCAATCAGCGGTACATCAGCGGTCAGAGCACTCCTCCGACGGAGAACGAGGTCAGAGAACTGCTTTCGGAGCAGGCTGAAAGGCTTGAAAGGAACGGAATGCAGGCGGAAATAGCCTTTTTCGGAGGCAGCTTTACGGCGATTGACAGAGAGTACATGCTGTCATTGCTTCGGACAGCGCAGGAATATACCGAAAAATATCCTCGGCAGTACAGCGGAATACGCTGCTCCACACGTCCCGACTGCATAGACGAAGCTGTCCTTGAACAGCTGAAATCATACGGAATGACTGCTATCGAGCTTGGTGCGCAGAGTATGAATGATAACGTACTTGCCTTAAACGACCGTGGACACACGGCGGGCGACGTTGAAAAAGCGGCGGGACTTATAAAACAGTATGGGTTTTCGCTCGGTTTGCAGATGATGACAGGGCTTTACGGAGATACTCCCGAAAGCTGTGTCGAAACCGCAGAGAAATTCATCTCTCTCGGAGCGGATACTGTGCGGATTTATCCTACGGTAATACTGCACGGAACAAAGCTTGCACATCTGAAGAGCGAGGGTCGGTACGAAAGTTTTTCGTTTGATGAAACAGTCGATTTGTGCGTTCGTCTGCTTGATATGTTTGAGGCGGCGGATATTTCCGTGATACGGCTCGGACTTCATGCAAGCGACGGCGTTGAAAAGGAAATGCTCGGCGGGGTTTATCATCCTGCTCTGCGGGAAATATGCGAAAGCAAACGTATATTCGGACGTATTCTTTCCGAGATGGAAAAATATGATACGAAACGTTTTGTGCTATATACAGATAAGAAGAATATAAGCAGGATAAACGGTCATAAGTGCTGTAACAAGGAGCGATTTTCCGAGCTTGGATACAGTTATGCAATAAAAGAAAAAAAAGACGTGCTTTTTGAATTAAAGCCGTTGTCTGCCGATAATAAGCGGCAGAATTAGGAGTTTGAATGTTTTTTAAAACGCTTGAAATTCAGGGATTTAAGTCATTCCCCGATAAAACCGTACTTCATTTCGACAAGAAAATGACTGCCGTCGTAGGAAGCAACGGAAACGGAAAAAGCAATATCAGTGACGCACTGCGCTGGGTAATGGAGAGCAGGGCGCTAAAACTCTGCGTGGAGATAAAATGGAAGATGTTATTTTCCATGGTACAATCGCCAGAAAGCAGATGGGTTACGCAAGAGTTGCTCTTTCTATCGACAATACCGACCGCACTCTCGGCAGGGACTGCGACGAAATTGTAATAACACGCTGCCTTTACCGTACAGGCGAAAGCGAGTATATGATAAACGGCGAGAAGGTGCGCCTCAAGGATATTCACGACTTGCTTATGGGTACAGGTCTCGGCCGTGACGGCTATTCGATTATCGGACAAGGCAGGGTTGCCGAAATAGTAAACGCAAAGGGCACCCAGCGCCGTGAAATATTCGAGGAGGCGGCGGGAGTTTCCAAGTTCCTGCATCAGAAGGACGACGCCGAGCGTGAGCTCAAGCGTTCGGAGGACAATATAATCCGTCTCAAGGATATTGCGTCCACGCTTGAGGAACGTCTGCCCACGCTTCAGAAACAGTCGGAAAAAGCGGCAAAGGCAAAAATTCTTATAGAACAGGAAAAGTCGCTTGAAATTTCCGTAACGGTTTCCGAGCTTGACAGGATTGAAGCGAGCCTGACTGATATTGGCGACAAAATACTTATGAACGAGGGCGAATGCGAGCATTTCGAGCGTGAAATCGCAGAGCTTGAAGAAGAAAATGAACAGCTTGCCGAAAAGAAAATGCGTCTTTCCGCAGAGCTTGAACAGCTCCGCAGAAGCAGCTCGGAGGCAAGGGACCGCATTGCGGATATTGACAAGGAAATTGCCGTCATGGAAACGGAAATTTCGCATAATAACAGAAATATAGACGAAATCCGTGAGCGCATAGAGCTTTCAGGCAGGAGCGCCGAGGAGTTCGACCGACAGGCGGAGGAACTGAATAAGCTGCTTGCTGAAAAGGGACAGGCGTCCGCACAGGCAGAGAAAAAAATAGCGGAGGGCAGGGAAAAGCTGACCCGTGTTACAGCTGACAGCGAGAAAAGTTCGGACGAGTACAAGGAGCTTGACAGCAGACAAAGCATGCTTTATGCAAAGCAGACGGAAGCGAAGCTTGCCGTTCAGACCGCACAAAAGCAGCTTGAGGACATAACGGGAGCACTTTCCTCTTCTGACGAGCATATAGAAAATCAGAATAAGCTGCTTGACGAATGCCGTGCCAAGCGTAAGGCACTGCAGAGAGAGCTTGACGAGCTTTCGGAGGAAAAGTCCGAGGCTGAAAATAAGGTTGACGGCTATTCACGCCTTATTTCGGGTAAGAATGAAAAGCTTGAACAGGCAAAGACAAAGCTTGAAAACCTCCGCAGAACGTTTGAACAGAAGAAGTCGAGATATGATATTCTCTCTGACGTAGAGCGCAATATGGCGGGATATTTCCCGAGCGTAAAGGCAGTTATTTCTGCGGCTAAGGCAGGGAAATTAAGCGACATTGACGGTACTGTTGCCGACGTTATCCGTGTTGAGCCGAAATACGGAACGGCGATAGAAATTGCACTCGGAAACGCTTTGCAGAATATTATTGTAAAGAACGAAGAAACGGCAAAGCGCTGTATCCGCTATCTCAAGGAGCAAAATGCGGGCCGTGCTACCTTCTATCCGCTCACGTCAATCAATGGAACGGCGCTTAACGTAAAGGGACTTGACGACGAGGACGGTTTTGAGGGCTACGCTTATCAGCTTGTTGACAATGACTCCAAGTATGATAAAGTCATTCTTTCCGTACTCGGCAAGACTGCGGTCGTTGATGATATTGATACGGCGACATACCTTGCCAAGAAGTACGAATACAGATTCAGAATAGTAACCCTTGACGGACAGGTTGTAAATGCAGGCGGTTCGTTTACGGGCGGCTCGGTAAAAAATAACGTAGGCATTATTTCCCGTAAGCAGGAAATAGACGCAATCAGCATAGAGCTTGAAAAGCTTACGTCGGATATAGAAGAAAGCAAGGCGGCATTCGGTGCAGTTTCTGCGGAAGTCGGCAAGATGAATCTTGAGTTTGAGGGCTACAAGGAAAAGATACAGCAGCTCCGTCAGGAGGAAATCCGCCTCACGGCTGAAATCGGCGGCGTAAAGAATCTTATTGAGCAGTGCAATGAGCAGCTTGATAACAGCGAGCTCATGATAAGCACGCAGAAAAAACAGCAGGCGCAGCAGCTTGAAATAATCGAAAAATATTCGGCGGTTATTGAGCAGACGGAACGTGAAATTGCCGAAATGGACGAGCTTATCGCTAAGGCTGACGAGGAGCTTGCAAAGGCGTCGGAGATAAAGAACAGCATTTCGAGCGAAATAACTCAGCTTAATATGGACAAGCTTTCATACGAAAAAGATATGGAGAGTATACGTCTCCAGCTTGAAAATGTACGTCTTAACAAAGAGAATGCAGGAGCAGACACCGAGCGTGCAAAGGAAGAAATCAAATCTCTTCAGGCTATAAACGAAAACATCTCGGAAATGATAAAGAGCAGCAGGCTCAAAATCGAAGAGGCTAACAGGAGCTTTGACGATAAGGGCGGCGAAATCGAACAGACAAGCGCAAAAATTGCGGAATGCGAAAAGCGTGTCGGCGAGATAAACAGGGAGATAAGAGAAAAGAGCGAGCATAAGGAACATTTTTCCAATGCGCTTGTTCTTGCGAGAGAGAAAAAGGAAAATACGGAGCGTGAGGGCGAAAAGCTGAAAACAACGCTGTGGGATAAGTACGAGATTTCGCTTTCGGAGGCAAGAGGCATGGCACAGCCCCTTGAAAATCCTAAGGCGTCTGCAAACGAACTTACCGAACTGCGCAGAAAAATATCTGCGCTTGGTCCGATAAACTTTGCGTCGATTGAGGAATACGAGGAGGTAAGCGCACGCTACGGCGAACTGTCGGGACAGCTCACCGATATTGAAAAGGCAAAGCATGAGCTTGAAAAGCTTATATCCAACCTTACAGCGGAGATAAAGGCGAAATTCCTTTCAAGCTTCAACGAAATCAACGAGCAGTTCAGCCGTATTTTCCGTGAAATATTCGGCGGCGGCAGTGCGCATCTTGAACTTATGGACCCCGACGACGTACTCGGCTCGGGCATTGAAATCAAAGCGGCGCCTCCGGGCAAGGTAATCAAGAATCTTATTTCGCTTTCGGGCGGCGAGCAGGCGATGGTTGCGATTACGATTTATTTCGCAATTCTCCTGCACAGACCTACTCCGTTCTGTATGCTTGACGAGGTAGACGCTCCGCTGGACGATGTGAACGTTGTGAAATACAGCTCGTATCTCAAGCGTTTCTGCAACAATACGCAGCTTATGATTATTTCTCACAGACGAGGAACTATCGAGGAGTGCGACGTGCTTTACGGCGTATTCATGCAGGAAAAGGGCGTATCAAGACTTATGCGTCAGGAGATAACGGACGACCTTGATATTGAACTGACATAAACAAGGAGAAACTATGGGATTATTTGAAAAGCTCAAAAACGGGCTTAAAAAGACAAAGGAAAGCTTTACAAGCAAGGTTGAGCAGCTTATGCATTCCTTTACGAAGATAGACGAGGATTTTTTCGAGGAGCTTGAGGAAACGCTTATTCTTTCGGATATAGGCGCAGAAACCTCTGACGAAATCTGCACTCGTCTGCGTGCCGAGGTAAAGAAAACAGGCACCACCGACCCGACCGAGGTAAAGGGACTGCTGAAAAATATTATCGCCGACATACTGACGGGCGGAAATGAGCTTGATTTGTCGTCAAAGCCTGCGGTTGTGCTTGTAATCGGTGTAAACGGAGCAGGAAAAACGACGACCATCGGAAAGCTCTCGGCGAATTTGAAGGCAGACGGAAAAAAAGTGCTTGTTGCGGCAGCGGATACATTCAGAGCGGCGGCAATCGAGCAGCTCAACGTATGGACAGAGCGTGCGGGGGTAGAAATCGTAAAGCACGCAGAAGGCTCCGACCCTGCGGCGGTTGTTTTTGACGCCTGCACGGCGGCAAAAGCACGAAACAGCGACGTTGTAATAGTAGATACTGCGGGCAGACTTCATAATAAAAAGAATCTTATGGACGAGCTGAAAAAAATATCCCGCATTATATCACAGCAGCTGCCCGGCTCAAGCGTGGAAACCCTGCTTGTGCTTGACGCTACGACGGGACAGAATGCGGTAAATCAGGCACGTCTGTTCAAGGAAGTCTGCGACATTACGGGCATTGTTCTCACAAAGCTTGACGGCACCGCAAAAGGTGGTATAATAATACCTATAAAACAGGAACTTGACATTCCCGTAAAGCTTGTCGGCGTAGGCGAAAAAATTGACGATTTACAGCCGTTTATTCCCGCCGATTATGTGAATGCGCTTTTTGAAAACGGAGATGAAAATGAGTAAAATTATTTTAGCAACAACAAACAAGGGTAAGCTTGCGGAGTTCAGAGAAATGCTTTCGCCGCTCGGTTACGACGTGCAGTCGCTTGCGGACGCAGGCATTGAAGCGGATATAACGGAGGACGGAGAAACGTTCGAGGAAAATGCGCACATAAAAGCAAGAGCTATTTACGATATGTGCGGCGTGCCTGTTATTGCTGACGACAGCGGGCTTGAGGTTGATTTCCTTGACGGCGCACCCGGCATTTTTTCCGCTCGCTATGCGGGAGAAAATGCTACCGATAAGGACAGATGCAACAAAATTCTTGAGGAAATGCAGATAGCCGAAAGACCTCTGCGTACGGCACGTTTCATATGCGCCCTGTACTACATAAAGGACGACGAAACCGAGTACTGCGTAAAGGGAACGCTGGAGGGCTTTATTGGTACCGAGCCTATGGGCGAAAACGGATTCGGTTACGACCCTATATTTATGGTAGACGATGAAACAAGTATTGCCATGCTTTCAGCAGAGGAGAAAAATAAAATCAGCCATCGTGCCGACGCTCTTAACAAGCTCAAGGAAATACTTGCAGAGGAATGCAGAAATTAAACGAAAAGGATAAATATATGATAACAACAAAACAGAGAGCAAAACTGCGCTCGCTTGCCAACTCCTACGATACTATTCTCCAGATGGGAAAAAACGGAATGGGCGACGAGCTGATAAAGCAGGTGAACGACGCACTTGCCGCAAGAGAAATGATAAAGCTGAGAGTGCTTGAAACGTGCGAGCTTACCGCTAAAGAGGCGGCTGCCGAGCTTTCCGCAGCTACGCAAAGCGACGTTGTTCAGGTAATCGGCTCAAGAAAAGTCGGAAGGCCAAGCGG
>JAZNLN010000155.1:0-5453 GCA_045579125.1 Ruminiclostridium sp. | reverse complement strand
ACTGACCCTCGGAGAACTGTCCGCCGAAGCCCTCGGGACGCTGTCCGTCAAGCTCGTCTATTTCCTTGTCGCTCCACTTTCCTCCGCCGTAGCCGCCGCCCGCCGCAAGCACAGTCAGCTCAACCGCCGTGCCGCCGCTGTACGAGCCGCCCGCCGCATATCCGTCGCAGTTGTATTCGCCGCTGTACGAGCCGCCGATATAAAGCGAAAGTCCGTCGCCGCTGCCGTTATTGCTTATCATAACTGCGTCCGCTTTTTTGGGCAGCTTTACCGCCGCAACAACCTTTCCGTCAGCGTCTGTGACGCACATTTCGTCGCCCGCATTTCCGCCGAGATTTCTGCTTCCGACATAGCCGCTTTCGGGCGTGCTCATCATGCCGACCGTGCCCATTGCCGCAAGGAATCCGCCTGTAACGGTTATTTTTCCGTCCTTTTCGCCGCAGTCAAGAATACCGTTCGCACTGCTCGTGGGACCGCACACTATAACCGTGCCGCCCGAAATACTGATACTGCCGTTGGAGTCGATTCCGTCGCCTGCGGCATTTACATACACATATCCGCCCGTTATGCTGACGTCATGTCCGTCGGCAGTTTCGCCGCTGTCCGACGAGCCTGTGTTTATGCCGTCCTCGCTTGCGGTTATGCTTATTTCGCCGCCGTTGACTGTGAAAAGCGACTTGCTTTCAATGCCCTCGGTAGCCTCCGAAACGACTATTCTGCCGCCGTTGACGGTAAGATTTCCGTGGGAGGAAATGCCCTTGCCGCCCGACGAGCGGATGTCAAGAGCTCCGCTGTCAATGGTGAGCGCACCCTCGCTGTGAACTGCGTGGTCGGCGGTATCAAGCGTGAGCGCCGCATTCGAAATATTCATCGCTCCGTCGCATTTTATGCCCTTTGAGGAGTCCTCGCCGCTGCCGCTTGTGGTTATGCTGACGGCGCCGCCTGTTATTTCAAGCGTTCTGTCCGCCTGCACGCCGTCCTCTTTCGCCTTTATGGCAATACTGCCGCCCGAAAGTGCAATATCCCCTTCGTTTTCAAGGTCGGTTTTCATTCCGTCGCCTGCAGCGTCAACGGACACAGCCCCGCCTGTCACGGCTATCATGGCACAGCCCTTTATTCCGTTGTTGTCTGACACGACGTCAAGCTCGCCGCCTGTCATGCAAAACGTTCCGTCGGCGATTACGCCGCTGTCCTTTGAGGATATTTTTACACTTCCGCCCGAAATGAGCACGTCGCCTATTTCGTCGTTGTTGGTTTTTATGCCGTCGCCGCCCGATTGCAGGTCAAGTCCGCCGCCTGTTACGCTCACGCTGTCCTTGCCCATAACCGCAGTTTCCTCCGCCGTAACGGACACATTTCCGCCCTCGAACACGACTGCGTCCTTACAGCCTATGCCGCCGCCGAAATTGCCTGTTACGGAAAGACTGCCGCCGCCCGTGAATATGATGTCGGCCTTTGAAAAAAGCGCCGAATCGGGCTGGTTGTCGGAGGCGCTCTCGTTGACGCCCTCGTAGGTGTAGTCCTCGCTGTCGGCAAGAGTGTTCTCCGAGCCGTCTGCAAGCTTCACCGTCAGCACCTCGCCCTTATAGCAGTACAAAGCCGCACCCTTGCTGTTGGTAACGTGCAGCCCGTCAAGCACGAGCCTTATATACTCGTCAGGCGCCTCAATATAAATCATGCCGTCGGGGAGCGTTCCCGAAAGGGTATATTCTCCGCCGCTCGTTATAACGATGTTTCCGTTTTCGTACACGGCTCCGTCGCCGTTTATTTCTGCCTGTCCGCCTGCTCCGTCAACTGTTACGGTGCATTTGTTTTCGTATTCGCCGACGTCGGCTATCACGCCGCCTGTCAGCCTCTTTGCCGCTCCGTCGGGGTCAAGCAGAGCGGGAGCAGTGCTTATCGGGGCAGTCGTTTCTGCGGTCGTCTGCGTGCTTTCGCCCGAAACGGACTCGGCAGGCTCCGCCGTGCAGGCGGAAAGCGCAAGACATGCCGCTGTTATGAATGGTAAAATGTTCTTTCTTTTTATCATAAGTCAGTATTTCCTTTCTGTTTATATTTTACATTATAGGCGGCTTTTGTGTCAACACTGTGACAAGGCAAAAATGCGTCTATGAAGAAAAACGGAAAAAACTGTGCCGTATTGACCGAAAAACAGGAAGAAATTACCTGTTTTTTTGGCAGTTAAAAATGCTCACGGACAAGCATTTTGCCTTGACTTTTGCCGTATATTGTGGTATATTTAAACATAGCGTCGGGATATTGCGACATATTCCGACATATTTAGAAAGGCAGCGACGACAATAACGTCTGATATAAAATGAAAAAGAGAATTATGCTTGCTGCTCTCGCCGCAGCGATAACATTCAGCGGCTGCGTAAGCGTCGAGGAACGGCCTTTACAGTCCGAGCCCGTGACAGATGTCACCACGACGTCTGCAACAACGCCTCCCGTTACCACAACCACAACCGAAATAACGAGCGAGAAAATTATTCTTACAACAACAAAGGAAACGCAAACCTCAATTCCGACAGAAAACCCCGACGACCCGACGGTACATCCCGACATTGAGGAAGAATACAACACCTTTATCCTGTCCGAGGCCGACAACGACTTCCTTTCAAGGAGCTGTTTCGTAGGCGACAGCATTTGCAGCGGACTTTTCCAGTACGACATACTTCCGTCGAAAAACGTCGTAGCACAGGGCAGCACCGCCGCCCGCAACATCTTCGATTTTACGTTCACATGGAACGGCGAGGAGCTTGAGCTTATCCCCGCAATAGTAAACCGTCAGCCCGAATATGTCATTTTCTGGATGGGCATGAACGACGTAAACATAACCAACCCCGACGTTCACGCCGACAACTATGAAAAGCTGCTCAACGAGGTCGAGGCGTACTGCCCCGACGCACAGCTTGCGGTAGTTTCCACAACCCCCGTGCTTTATACGTCACAGTTCACTGCGAACGAAAACATAGATAAGTTCAATAACGCAGTCAAGGAAATGATTGAGGAAAAAGAGGACAAGAACTGGCTTTACGTTGACGTAACTCCCGAGCTCAAAAACAGCCTCAACAGCCTCAAGCGCCTGTACGACGGCGGCGACGGAATACATCTCGCCCCCGAGGCATATTACGCCGTTCTGGCGCAGATATGCGAAACTATCGACTACAAGACGATTGACGAACAGCGTCCCGAGCGCCCCGACCCCGAGGAAACGGAGGACAGCGGCGAAAACAGTGAGAACGACGGCAATGATTCGCCTGAGCTTGAATAACCAAATAGATTTAAAACCGCTTTTGACAGAACAAAGGCGGTTTTTGTTTTCCGAACTGTTGACAGTATTCTTCGGCAATGCTATAATTGTTGCAGTACACACAGCGGAGGACATGAAATGAAAAATGCGCTTATTGTTATTGATATGCAGAACGACTATCTTTACGAAAAAAGGAAGAAAATCTTTTCCTATGATACCGTCGGACTGACCGCCGCTGTAAACGGGCTGATACGCCAATACAGCGAAAACGGCGACGACATAATTTACATACGTCACATTATTCAGAATCTGCCTACGAACCGTCTGCTTTTCGGCTATTCCATAGCGGGAACGGAGGGCGCAGAGCTTTACGGCGGGCTTGACGTGGTTTCGGAATACTGCTTTGACAAGCTTGTCGGCGACGCACTTTCAAATAAAAAACTGCGTGAGCTTATACGGGAAAAGGGGTACGAAACTCTGTATCTCTGCGGACTGGACGAGTGCGGCTGTGTGACATCCACAGCGCTCGGCGCAGCAAAACGAGGTCTGAAAGCAGAAATCATCCGCAAAGGAACGGCTACGGTGTTCCCCGAAAAAAAGGTGGACAAGGCACACCGAAAGCTGGATAACGCAGGAATAAAATACATATAAAAGAATTTGCCAAGCCATGTTTCAGATGGCTTGGCAAAAATTATTTCGTCTGCATACGTTTCCCGCAGGCTGTCGGATTATCTTTCATTCCGTGCAGTTTCAGCCGAGTCTTGTTCCGCCCCACTCAACGACTGTAAAGCCGTTTCTTTCGGTCGGCGCAAGTGCCTGCGGCGGGATTTCAACGTACTCGTCGGAGGGAGTGAACGTCATAAACACACGGAGCACCGTGTCGGGAGCGGGCGTAACGTCAAGCACTGCGCTGTCGGTGTAGCAGTCGCCCTGGAAAGTGATTATATTGTACTCGTTGCCCTGCATGAACGGCAGCCAGAATACGATGAACTCATTGTATTCCTTCGGCGTGAGTCCGAGATACGAGAGCTTTTCACGGAGAAATTCAACCGTGTCGCCTCCCTTTACGCAGAAGCCCTCGGAAAGGTCGTATTCCGTGTCGGATTTGCCTTCCCAGAAAAGATAGCTGTATTCATTTCCGTTTTCGTCGTACAGCGTGCCGTCGGGCTTTGCCGTTACGGACCAGCCGTCCTCATAAGAGGGATATGTCACGGTAAGCTCGCCGTCGTAGTACAGCTTGACGTCTACCTCTGTTTCCGTTTCGGGGTAGAGGTAAATTACAGGCTTGTACGCTACGTCGGTCTGAAGTTCAAAATCCGAATACCACATATCATAGGGAATGATATAGCAGTCATATCTGTCGTCGGTGTTTTCAAACATTGAGGTATAAGCAACCTCTATCGTATCGCCGACGGAGAAGCCGCTGCAGCATTCAAGGTCGGAAAAATCAACTCTGTAAACTGCGGGGTAAGGCCACGGCGTGCTGCAGATGTATGCGTTATCGGTTTTCTCGTTGATTGTAAGGGTGACGGTGCTGTTTTCGTCAACAAGCGTGTAGCCCTCGGGAGCACCTTCGGACAGACCGTCCGCTTCGTACATCTCAAACTCCGCATACAGCGTAATACCGTTTTCTATCGGCTTAACGACACGGTATGTACCTGCCGTCAGAGGCTCTGCGTAGAAGTCGTCAAGAAGGCTGACTGTCGTTGACTGCCTGCGCCACATTGAGCCGATAAGGTATGCGAGGTCATGAAATGCCGAATGCTCGCCGAATTTTACCTCCTGCCACTTGCCGTCAATCTTCTTTTCAAGCGTATAGTATTCGCCGAAGCCGTACTCGGCATATTCTGCGTCGCCGACATACTCATATTCAAGGACTATGCTCTTGGTAGCGGTTGTTATTTCGCCGTCATAGCGTATCTTCATTTCAATATCGCCCTCGGCAAGCGGCGGATTTTCGCCCGATACCCAGAATTCGCCGTATTCCTTTACCCTTTCCCGTTCAATACAGTCACAGTCTTCAACACAGTCGCAGTCAATAAATTCGTCCATAACCGCAACGATACGGTAAACGCCGTAGCTTAACGGCTCGTCGAGCCAGCTTGTATCAATGGAAAATACCTCTTTCTCCTCCTCGTCAAAGAAAACTCCGAGCGCCGTTTCGCACTGGCATATCGAAACCCATTCGCCCTGTACGTTC
>JAZNLN010000154.1:0-2511 GCA_045579125.1 Ruminiclostridium sp. | reverse complement strand
CACCGCCGCAGTAATTAACAATGATGTAAGAATGCTTAAAAATTTTTTCATTAATTCCCTCTCCCCAAATTTTAATTATTCACGACCGTCACATAACCGTTTTTATCCGCATAATATTTCTTCCCGCTTGTTGTACGGATATATTTTTCCGTTACAAGCAGGCCGTTTTTCCAGTATCTCTTGCCCTTGCCCGACGTTGTCCAGCCTGTGTATTTCCCCTCGCAGATACCGTTGGATTTTATCTTGTAGCGCACGCCGTTGATAATAGCGGATTTCGTGAGCATTTTTCCGTCCTTCCAGTATTTTCTGCCCGCACTTGATGTTGTCCAGCCTGTGTACTTTCCGTGGCACACGCCGTCGGATGTGAATTTGTAGCGCACGCCGTCAATGATTGTTGATTTCGTTGCGAGAGTGCCGTCGGATTTTACATAGTAGTCGGTGTTGTTTATCGTGTTCCAGCCTTGCTTGATAAGGTTGAAAGAATAATCCGTTAAAAGAACGCAGGGGTTGTGATTAGACAAAACAACGCCGATTATGGACGATGGATTTCTTACTCCCGATTTTTTCAATATATCCGAAACCTTTACAAAATTTGTATTTTTAGCGTGGTAGGTGTACGTATAGCAGACATCATAGCTGCTGTACAACTTGATGTGCATTTTATCTCCGAAGCTTTTTTTGACCTCTTCGGAAATGCTTTCATCAAATTCATATTTAAAGACAATATCCGCAGATTTTTTCTGCTTTATATATTCCAGCTCTTCAGCAGAAATCACAATTCCCCCGTCGCCGTCGCCCCACAACTCAAAATCGAGGTCCTTTGCTTTGCCGTACTGTGTGCGGTATTTCAGCTCTTCCTCCCATTTGGTCTTGTAATCGTCGGCATATGTTGTTGTGCTGAACATGCCGAGGGTCATGACTGCGCATAATATACAAGCAATAATTTTTTTCATATATATCTCCCTTGTATTTTTTATTCCTCGTCGGGCATTGTGTCAAAATTAAGATATGTTATCTGATTTGCGGAATTGTTACCTTGAATGAGTACCTGTTCGTTATTCAGTGTAACTGTGACGTTCGATAAGTTTATTTCAATTTCTTTTACATCGCTGTAATCAAGTTTGTAAAGTCCTGAAACCATATCATAGCTTGAGGGGTCGTCATCGCCGTTTTGTTTGTATATGGCGCCGAATCGGTCAAGCCCGCAGCACCACGCATATCCGTCGGAATCAACCGCCGCAAGAAAATTTGAATTGCTGTTTATAAAAACAAAGTTTTCTGTGTTTCCTTTTCTGAAAATTTTATCGGATATTTCGCTGTCTGTTTTTTCGTCGAAAAACACGCTTTCCTTGTTGCCGTAAAGATAGATTTTCCCGCTCTCCGAAAGCGCGGCGACAAAGCTCGGACTGCCTTCAATGTCTGTTATTTTTTCAGGAAAGTCAATTTTTGTTAACTCGTCTATGCGGAAATCCGATGATATGTTAAATGCGTCTCGGAGCACCGTGCCTTTTATGTACACCTCTCCGTCTTCAGACAGGTAAGCATGGTACATGATTTCTGCGCATATATCCTTACAGATAAACGGTAATTCTATTTCTCTGTATCCGTCTTTTGTATCAATAAGCGGGTAAGGCTTTTCGGATGTCTCTGGGTTATATTCGTATGTTACATTCAAGTTCATTTCATCTATTGTTTTATATTCAAATATATCTACGCCCGAAATATATAGCTTTTGGTCCTGACTTAAAAATAATGTGCTTGCTTTTCCGGGAAAGATTTTTTCGATTTTGAACCCTGTATTTATCAACACAGGATTTGAAAGATTTTCGCCCTGTATACCGCTTCGGCAGAACGTGTTGTAGCCCCATGTATACATTTTCCCGGACGCAGTAAGTGCGTATGTCATATTCTGTGAACATTCTATATCGGTAACTGTTTCTGAAAAATCAATTAAGAACGGATTGCAGGTCGTTGGCTCCGTATTTTCGCTTTCGCAATACAAGCTCCCATTTCCGATTCGTCCGAAATAATTGTTGCCCCATGTAACAATGTTGCCGTCGTCGGTTAGTGCAGTAAAAACAGCATCGTCGCATCGAACCTGATTATAGCATTTTTTTATTTCCCCAAATTCCTCTTTGGTCAATGCTTTGGCAGAGTAATCATTTTCCTTGACAGACGCCGTAAAATCGGGCGTTGTAATTTCTGTGTCGCTGACAGATGTTTCGGTTGATGGAGCGGGGGTTGTGGTTGTTGTTCCTGCCATTGTAGTATTTTCGGCAGTCCGCACAGTCGTTTCCGCCGTTACGGCGGGGTCGCCGGTACACCCCGCAAGCAGAAGCATCGCCGAAAGTGCGGTAATAAAAGCTGTTTTTTTCATAGTTGCCGCTCCTCTAATTTAATTTGCATTCGCCGTGCAGGCGAATATTACAGTATTATTGTATCAAGCGTTTCGCCGCTTGCGTCTGTGATTTCGATAGTGTTTTCATTTCCGGTCAACACCACAAGGACATT
>JAZNLN010000153.1:0-1878 GCA_045579125.1 Ruminiclostridium sp. | reverse complement strand
CTGGATAACGGTGAAATGAATGACGCTGAATTAAAATATTATATTGAAGTTACAAGCAGAATTAACCAGAAGCTTATCAATGAGGCATTATGAAAAATGCTCCCTGTCATTTTTGATAGGGAGCTTTTCTGTCTAAAAAATATATTTAGAATGTGTAGTATCTAACATAAAAGTGGTATCATCATTTATAATAATGATATCACTTTTTCCATAATCCACTGTATTAAGTTTCAAATAATATTTTCAAAACCTCTATATCGCACCCGCATCAAAGGGAGCCCCTTTGGGCAGTTCCCGCCTTTTATAAGAAACAACTAACCCCGCAGTTGAAAAACGGCGGGGTTAAAAACCTCTATATATCGAACACACTAAAAGAAAGGCTCCCCTGCTTGCTTTTATTCCTTTGTGTATACCTTAACGCTTTCGATTATAACATCGCCGACAGGATGACTGACTTCGTCGGGGTTGTTGGGATTTGCAACGACCTCAACGGAGGAAATGCTGTCGATTACCTCAAAGCCGCTTACTGTCTGCCCGAAAACGGTGTAGCCGCCGTCGAGACTGGGTGTGCCGCCGACCGTGGCGTAAAGCTTGTTTATTTCCTCGGTCGTGTTATTCGAATAGTCAATCATGCCCTGGAACATGTCTACCTGCGCCTGGTAATAGTCGACGTACATCTCATAGCCCTCGCCCATTGCCTTCGCCTGCTCAACCATCGCCTTTGCCTGTGCGAGGTTGCCTTCAAGGTTTGAAAGTCCTAACTCGGAGTAGGGGTAAGCCTGCGGGTCGCTGTTGTTTACGATGTAGAACTGTGCGCCGTTTCTGCCGCCCGCATTTGCGTAGCAGAGTGCGCCGTAGAAATGACGGAGCTTGTAGTTTCTTTCAACCGCAAATTCGGAGTAGCCCGAGGGGAGGCCGCTTGCGCCGTCGCCCGTGAGGGAGCCGCCCTGAATCATAAAGCCGCTCATAATTCTGTGGAAATTCTTTTCGTCGTAGTAGCCGTCGTTGGCGAGGTTAATGAACTGATTTACGCCGTCGGGAACGAGCTCGGGGAAAAGCTTGACGGTAATGTCGCCGTGGTCCCTTACGCTGATAACCGCATAGGTGTCGCCGCTTTTGAGCGTTACGTCGCCGACGTTGCCCTCTGTATTCGTGATACCCGAGCCGAACGCCGTGCCCTCGGCGGAGCCTGTCAGCTGTACGGTCGCCTTGGGGATACCCGAGCCTGCGGCATTATTCTCGCCGCAAGCCGTTAATGTCAGCATTGCGGCCACCGCAAGCGCTGTAATTTTTCCGATAAATTTCTTCATTTTCTGTCCTTTCCTTTGCCGTGAGATTACGCTCACGCTTTACATCTTCTTTACAGGCTCAATTCCGAGCAGCTCACAGCACTTTTCAAGCACTCTTTTCGTCAGCTTGCACACGGAGAGCCAGCTCTGCTTTTTAACCTCGTCCTGTTCGCTTATGATGTGATTTTCTGCGTAGAATTTTGCGAACGCTACGGCAATCTGATAAGCGCTTTCGCACAGGTAGTTGGGAGCTTTCTCCTCAACCGCACGCACTACCGCCTCGCCGTTCTTGACCGCAAGCAGAAGCAGGTCACGCTCGGAGTCGGAGTAAATGCCGCCGAACGAGATTTTGTCGTCGTCTGCGCCCGCCTTTGCAAGCACAGAGTTTATTCTTGTCATCATATAGAGCAGATATGCGCCCGTTTTACCCTCTGCGGAGAGGAATTTGTCGAGGTCGAAGATATAGTCCTTGGAGCGGTGGTTGATAAGGTCGCCGAACTTGATAGAGGCGATACCGAGCTTTTCTGCGGTTTCGATACGCTCCTCCTCGCTGCCGAAATTGTCGGGCGACAGTCTTTCGAGCGCCGCA
>JAZNLN010000152.1:0-4793 GCA_045579125.1 Ruminiclostridium sp. | reverse complement strand
TGTATAATCTGAAATACCCCGAAGAAACAGCTCCTGAAAATGCCGAAGCGTGTTATGTCGAGAGCCTTTCTAACACATATATGGGCTACACTCTCGATGTGAATATCATCGGAATTGACAGTGATAACAGGTATTATTCCGCAAAGCCGCAAAAGGGCAAGAACAGTATTGTTGCCGCATCCTCAACGGTACAGAAATACGGTCTTTCTGTCGGTGATAAGCTTATTTTAAGTGATACGGCTAACGATATGGACTACGCTTTCACCATTGATGGAATAGCTGATTATTCGGTAGGACTTTCCGTGTTTATGGATATTGAAAGTATGCGTGAATTATTCGGTCAGGACGAAGATTGCTACAATATGCTCCTTTCCGACGAAGAGCTTGACATTGACGGCGGAAGGATATATTCCGTAACAACAAAGGCGGATATCGAGCAGGCTTCATCGGTTTTCATCGACCAGATGAAAGGAATGTTTACAATGCTTATTGCTATGTCGATAGTTATTTTCTGCGTGGTAATGTATCTTATGCTGAATGTCATGATTGACCGTGCGTCTTTCGGAATTTCACTTGTAAAGATTTTCGGTTTCAGAACAAATGAAATCCGAAAGCTCTATCTTAATGGCAATGCTGTAACCGTTGCGGTAGGTGCAGTAATAACGATACCACTTTCAAAGGTGATTATGGACTCGGTTTATCCGACATTTTTAGCGCAGAATGCTTGCGGATTGAATCTGCATTTCCCATGGTATATGTATGCTTTGATTTTTGCAGGAATAATGATTTTCTATTTCGTTGTAAGCACGGTGCTTGTAAGAAAAATAAAGAAAATCACACCGGCAGAGGTACTTAAAAACAGAGAATAATATAAAACAAGGAACGCTGCTAAAACAAGCGTTCCTTATTCTATATTACTGTTCCTATCTCTCTTTAAAAGTATAATCGCACATACTTCCGCCTCTGCCTATTTGCTCTGTATATAAAAACTCTGCTTTCGGGAGCTCGCTGTAAAGAATATCGTCCACCTTACAGAACACTGCCGTCATTTCGGGCATTCCGTATTTGCTGAATATCTGATGATAAATACAGCTTCCATATAAACCTCCTGTTTTGATTTTCTTTTTTTTCGTATAGGTTCTTTTCTTCCGTGTTATCATAATAACTTATTTACTGTCCTATTTACAGGACAGTAAAAACAAGTCTGTTATTGTCTGACCTTTATTGAAATAAAAAAGTCCGCAAACTATCTCTCGTAAAAACTTTCCCGAATATTCTTGAATATACCCCGAATATATGTTATAATCAAAACGACGCAGTTTGTTTATTTCAAACGAAAGGAAGAAATCAAGATGAATCTTATTACTGCAAAGAAAATCAAGAAGGAGTACTCCCAGTACCGCTGGCAGACCAACTCCAACGAAATATTCACCGAGGAGATGACCATGTTCACTCTCACGGGCAAGGGCGTTACATACGCATTCGCCGCACTTGAAAGCGGTCATCTTGCGCATGTGTATTTCGGCAGACGTGCCGACGACGAGGATCTTTCATATCTTCTTCGCCTCGGCGAAAATCCGTACACGCCGAAAGTAAACAAGCGTGACATGGGTACGTTTATGGATTCTGTTCCGCTTGAGTATCCCTGCCACGGTATCGGCGACTATCGTGAGCCTGCGATAATGCTTATGGACGGCAAGGGCATGAGCTCGCTTGATTTGCGCTATGTTTCCCACGAGATAACAAAGGGCAAGCCCGAGCTTTATCAGGAGCTGGAGGACTGCACCGTGCAGCTCCCCGCTACATTTGCCGACGAAAACGAGGCGGAAACTATCGCTGTCACGCTCTCCGACAAGCGCACAGGACTTAACGTTATACTTTACTACACGGTTTTTGCCGGCCTTGACATTGTCACAAGAAGCGTAAAGCTTGTCAACAAGGGCGCCGAGGCGTTCGACGTCCGTCGTGTGCTTTCGGGTTGTGTTGATTTCGATACCGACGAGTTTGATTTTATCACGCTGAACGGCTCCTGGGCGAGAGAGCGTGTTATGGAGCGCTGCCGCCTGCACCACGGCAAGCAGGGCGTCGATTCCGTAAAGGGCGAATCGTCGCACCAGAACAACCCGTTCGTCGCTCTCGTATCGCATAACGCAAACGAGGACATCGGCGAGGCATACGGCTTCAACCTCGTATACAGCGGAAATTTCTTTGCACAGGCGGAAGTAACCCAGCATAAAAAGACCCGTCTTGTTTTTGGGATAAATCACTTTGACTTCAGCTGGAAGCTTCTCCCCGGCACCGAGTTCACGGCGCCCGAGCTCGTAATGGCGTACTCCTCCGAGGGTATAGGCGCTATGAGCCGCAGTTTCCACGACCTCTACCGCCGTCATCTTATCAGAGGCGAATACAAGGACAAGCGCCGCCCCATTCTCATAAACAACTGGGAAGCGACGTATTTCAACTTTGACACCGACAAGCTTATCGGCATAGCTAAACAGGCGTCCGAGCTGGGAATTGAAATGCTCGTAATGGACGATGGCTGGTTTGGCCACAGAGATTCCGACAACAGCTCTCTCGGAGACTGGTTTGTGTACGAGAAGAAGATAAACGGCGGACTGAAATACCTCGTTGACGAGGTGAACAAGCTCGGAATGAAGTTCAGAATCTGGTTTGAGCCCGAAATGATTTCCCCTGACAGCGAGCTCTACAAGGCTCATCCCGACTGGGCTATACAGATAGCGGGAATGCCTATGACACAGAGCCGTGAGCAGTACGTTCTTGATTACAGCCGCAAGGAAGTCCGTGACCATATCTACGGCATGATAAAAAAGATACTTGACAGCGCAAATATCGAGTACATAAAATGGGACATGAACAGACAGCTTACCGAAGTCGGCTCAAACGCACTCCCCGCCGACCGTCAGCGTGAACTGTGGCACAGATACGTCCTCGGCGTGTACGACGTTATGGCACGGCTGACGTCCGATTACCCGCACATTCTCCTTGAAAACTGCTCGGGCGGCGGCGCACGCTTTGACGCAGGCATGCTCTTCTATTCGCCGCAGATATGGACATCCGACGACACAGACGCTATCGAAAGACTGAAAATACAGCACGGCACATCTATCTGCTACCCCGCTTCCGCAATGGGAGCGCACGTTTCCGACTGCCCCAACCACACCGTTGGCAGAACTACGCCGTTCTCCACGAGAGGCAATGTCGCCATGGTCGGCACGTTCGGCTACGAGCTTGATGTAACACGGATTCCCGAGCAGGACAGAAACGAAATCCCTGCCCAGGTTGAGATGTTCAAGAAGTACAACCCGCTTATCCGCACAGGCGACCAGTACCGTATCGGAAACGTATTCGAGGACAATATGTGGGACGCATGGATGTTCGTGGCGAAGGACAAGAGAGAGGCGGTATTTACATTTGTGCAGGTCCTCGGCAGACCCAATTACGGAAGCCGCCGCATTCGCCTCAAAGGCCTTGACCCCGACAGAAAATACCGCAGCAGCGAAACAGGCGAAACGCATACAGGCGCCGCACTTATGAACTGCGGAATAAATATCGGCCTGCACGGCGACTTTTCTTCAAAGGTTATCCATTTTATCGCAGAATAAATACATACATCAGCCCGCAGGCGTGAGTCTGCGGGCGTTCGTGTTATATGTAACTGTAATTATGCAGTGTGCATAAACTATGCGCTTTATAACGGCGTATATTTTTCGGACTGTGCATAAATTCGGGTCTTGCAAACTGCGGAAAAGTATGGTATAATAACATATGAGCAAGGGCGCCCGTTTTAATGCGGTGTGCTGAAGAAAAAAGCAGGAGAAAAATTATGGAATTTGAATTTAACGCAAAAAACCTGGCAAAGCCCTGGTTCAGAGCGCTTATCGGCGTTATTTTTGTTGTCGCAGGTTTTTTCTGCGTCACATCTGACGACGTGTTTTCGAGCGTTACCCGTGAAAGCTGTATCGAGGGCGAGGGAACTATTTACGATATGAGGGTTGACTCGTCGAGGGTAAATACTGCAAGAGGAATATGGCTTGTTTTCAACGATTATGAGCAGAGCCTCACTATCCATTCCAGCTGTTCAAGCGACGAGCTTGTGTCGGCAATGTATGAAATCAAAAATCAAGGTACAAGACTGAAATTCCTGCACAGCGAGGACAGCGGAACTATCTACGAGCTGTGGGCGGACGGAAAACAGCTCCTTGATTTTGAAACGTCAAGGGAAAAGGTAGGCGGGAATGTTGCTTTGGTAAGGTATGCGGGCTATGTTCTTTTGCCTGCGGGGGCATTGTTTATAATTTCCGTTCCCGTGGTTGAGCTTATTAAAAAAAGAAAAAACAAATCTGACGATTTGAATAATTAAGGAGGCTATATGAAAAGATTGTTTAAAAAAGCTGTATCGCTGCTGACGGCGGCGGTAATGACACTCACGCTTGCGGCGTTTTCCTCCGTCGGCGTTTCGGCGAGCGAGCTTGCGATAGGTGCGAGCGCTGCTTCGGGCGTTTGCGGAGCGAGCGGCGACAACGTAACGTGGGACCTCCTTAAAAACGGCGTTAATGGAAACGGCGACGATACATATACGATTGAAATAAAAGGCACGGGCGCTATGGCGGATTATACAATTTTTTCTGGGGCTTCTCCGTCCCCGTGGTGTGATTCTACTGCCATCACCAACGTCGTAATCGGAAACGGTGTTACATCAATCGGAAGTTTTGCATTTCTGGATTGTAAAAATCTTACTTCTGTAACAATTCCTTCAAGCGTTAAATCAATCG
>JAZNLN010000151.1:0-5941 GCA_045579125.1 Ruminiclostridium sp. | reverse complement strand
GGCTATAACCTTGTATAGGGGATATTTATACTATATCGTACTCGAAAAGACAGACAGCTTCCCCTCGGGTAAGGTTTATTGCATGAATTTAGAAACAGGCGAAGAACGATGTATAATAGAGCAGGGCGACATTTCAAATCTTTTTGTCGCAAACGATACACTTTACTATACTGTACAGATTAAAAAAAATCTCGAAGATGGCAGTATAGCAGTAGGCAGAAAGCGTATGAAATGCGGACTTAACGGAGAGAATCCTGCCGATGATGTAAGGTGTCTTGTTTCATCGGACGGCAACTATAATGTTGCATATATGTCCGATACAATTTCTGTTTTCAGCTCTGATAACACAGAAATACTTTTTACTGTTGACAATGTTAATGCGGCAGATGAAATCTGCATTTATAACGATAAAGTTTATTATATTGAATATGATTATAATAAGCTTGAACAGAACAGCATTGGCGTTATAGACTGCAACAACAGTACCAATGAAAAAATTACAGCAAAAACCTCGGGCGGCAATTTCGCATATTTTGTGGATTACGGGTTTGCGGACGGCAGTGTATATATGTACGATTCCGTGCGATTTTATAAAGAAACTGCGGACGGCATGCTTCAATACGAAGCAGATAACAGCTATAAATCTATATACAGTGCAGAAAGTAGCTTGTATGCCTTAAAGCATGACGGCTCGATTGCAAGACTTTCATTTACAGATGAGAACACGGTTGAGGAGGAAGTACTTAACTATGAAAACAGCAGGTAAGGTCATAACGTTGATACTCGGAGGAACGCTGCTTCTTTCGGCGTGTGACACAACCGTAACAGAGAATGCTCCCGAGTTTGATGTGGAAGATTTTTTTATTTACGAGGAGCTTTCACGTCCGTTCTGTTTTGATGTCAGCGAGGATGGCACGATTTACGCATTCTGCAGTTCAGAACCTTATGAACAGGAAATCGGCGGCACAATTTATAATGTTGCCGATACTTTTTTATATTCATGTACGCTTGACGGCGGTGCGAAACAGCTTTTCAAGACAGAGTTTTCGGTAAATGCGGTCGATTGTTATAATGATGAGCTCTATTGTCTGGTGCTGAATAATACGGGCGGAGGCCTCGTAAGCATGAATGCTTCTACGGGAGAAACAGAGAATGTTGCGGAGCTTAATGAGTTCGTACAATTCAAATCGCTGGAGATATCAGATAATACTGCCTATATCGTAGGAATAAGCAGGGAACGCACAGGCATAAACGGAGAATATCTTGACCAATTCGGGAATTACCGATATAACGGCGAAAAGCTTATTTCCATAAATCTTGAAAACGGAGAAATTACCGAAAGCAAAGTCGAATATCCCATTACAGCATCCTCATACAACGATAAGATTATGGTTTATGCTGCCGATAAGGATGGTTATTTTTTTTCGGATTTCAACGGAGATAATAAAAGCTATAATGACCTTGGAGGTATAACAGGCTTTGAAATGTATAGTAACGAAGGCTTTATATATTCATCAGACAGCCTGATAGGAAAGCTTGCGTCTGCCGCTTTCGATGCCGAAGATGGAACAGCGGAAATTATTGAAAACATCTACTGTGTTAATGATATGATAAAATACCGAGGCGGCTGTACCTTTGTTCTCAGTGCAGGAGAACAAGCGGGAGACGAGCAGATTGTAAGGCTTAAAAACTCGGAGTATCTGAAGCCTTCCAATAAAATTAAATACATTTCGACAGAGTATAATTTTGAATCGCCGTTTGGCTGCGGTTACACAATGGAGCGGACAGAGCTCGACAATGAAAGCTTTTCACTAATGGTGCTGTCGCAGGATAAGGAATACGATATATGCCTTATCAATTCCAAGGAAAGCGTTTCAGAAAACATCAGAGACAAAGGGAGCTTTTATCCTCTGAACGAAGTGCCCAAAGTATGGGAATATCTTGACAAATGCTATCCTTACATTAAAGAATCAGCCATTTCTGCAGACGGCGGAATATGGGCGCTGCCAATTTCCGTTACAACGCCGATTATTATGTATAACGAGGCGACATGTGCGTCGGCAGACATTACCTTTAGTGACGATATGAGTCTTTCACAGTTGATAGATAATGCAGAAGCGGCATTTTCAAGTGAATACAGTAACGGCTATGCTCTGCAAAGCTATCAGCTGTCGCAGAACATTTTCCTGCAATACCTTGCGCATAATGCGCACTTTGATACTTCGCTGTTCAGAGAAATGGTGCAAATGCTTCACGACCGTGCGAATATCAGCGTTCAATCAGCTATATTTCCTGCTTATACGGCTGAAATGGATAATATGTTTTACGGGAACAGCGGCGGCTTCCTGTTCAGCTGTCTTTACAATGTCACAGAACAGCGGTCTTATGCCGATTTTTGCGGTGATATGCACGCAGTTTCAATTCCGAACGTCAACGGTAGCGAGAAAAATGCTGCTACCTGCGTTTATCTGGCAATAAACCCATCGTCGGATAATCTCCCCGCCGCACTTGATTATATTTCCTCGCTGTGCGAATATTTGGGCGAAAGTCGAAACAGCCTTGTTTTTTCGGATAAAACTACTTATACCGACAGCGTATTCGTTAATGATTTGTATGGGATATACGAAAATTCCGAAATCTGCTTTAACATATCAAGCGAAATTTTCTTTGATGATTATCAGAATTACTGCTCCGACGGTATAACCCTCGACGAATTTATAGCCGAGGCCGACCGAAAGCTGACGGCATATCTCAATGAGTGAAAATATGAAATATAAAAAACATCTTAAATGGAACACCAAATGCAAGCTTTGCCTGCTGCCGAGCCTTATAGGTACGGCAGTGTTCTTTGTTATACCTTATATCCGAGTGCTGTATTATTCAGTGATAGACAATCAGTTCCGCCGCAATTTTGTCGGACTTGATAACTACATTGAAACCCTGCGGAATGAGTACTTCCTGCTCGCTCTCAAAAACAGTCTTCTCCTTATCGTAATTTGCGTGCCTTTGCTGATTGCGCTTGCACTGGTGATTTCTCTCGTGCTGTCCTACGGAATAAAATGGGTAAGGAAAACTCGGTTTGCGTTCGTGCTGCCTATGGTTATACCGACAGCGAGCGCCGTGCTTATATGGCGTTCGGTTTTTTCGGAGGAAACGAGCGTGCTTCCGATTTATCTTCTGTTTATATGGAAAAATATCGGCATTTGCATCGTGCTCCTGACGGCGGCGTTTACCTCGATAGAGCAGAGTATTTATGAAGCCGCACGGCTTGACGGTGCGGGCAGCTTTGTCCTGCACACTAAAATCACAATACCGATGATTATGCCGACGATATTTTTTACGACGCTTTTATCAATCGTAAACAGCTTTAAAATTTTTAAGGAGAGCTATCTTTACTACGGCACAAACTACCCGCCTGACCATAGTTACACGCTTCAGTATTACATGAACAATAACTTCCTGAAGCTTGACTACCAGAGCCTTGCCACAAGCGCCGTGCTTACGTCGGTTATTGTTTTCGGCATAGTTCTGGCGGGAATGACGATACAGCGGAGGTACAGACAATGAGAAAACTGACTGCTGTGATTTTCGTACTCCTTGCGGCGGTATTTACACTCCCCGTAGCGGCGACTGCCGTGCTGTCGTTAGAGCACGGTTTTGAAGATTATGCCGATTTGCTGTTTGACTGCTTTATTTTTTATCCCATGTTCTGGAACAGCGTCATTTATGCCGTTGTTATTACCGCAGTTCAGCTTGCTGTAATCATACCCTGCGCATTCGGTTTTTCGCAGGCAAGCTTCAAGGGCAAGGGCGTGCTGTTCGCATTTTACATAGTGCTTATGATGATGCCCCTGCAGGTTACTATTCTCCCGAACTACATCGGTCTGCGAGATATGGGACTTATAGATAATCCGATGGGCATTATTCTGCCTATGATATTCAGTCCGTTCGGAGTTGTCGTAATGCACCAATACATGAAAAATATCAACAATTCCGTTATCGAAGCGGCAAGGCTTGAAACAAGCTCCGTTATCCGCATCATGCTTACGTCCGTTGTTCCGCAGATTCGGGTCTGCATTCTTGCGGTGGTGCTTTTTGTGTTTGCAGATTGCTGGAACATGGTTGAGCAGCCTATGCTTTTCCTTAAAAACGACAGTCTGAAAACTCTGTCGGTGTTCATTGCAAATGCGCAGAATTACGAGGGCGAGGTGTTATTTCCTGCGGCGGTTATTTTTATAATTCCCGTGCTTTTGCTGTATCTGTTCTTTAATGAAAATCTGGAGAAGGGTCTGACCCTCGGGGAGGTATTATGAGCAGAAGGATACTGATAATTATTACCTTCGCATTTCTCGCCGCAATGCTTTTTCTGTCTTTTTTCGCTGAGGAAATCCACAATGCCGGACTGCCGAAGGTTACGACCGCACGCCCCAAAACTTATTCATTTGAAGAGGAATATACCGACGAAAACGGCGTTGTTAGAACGATATATACAGAAAAAAGCGCCGTTTCAAAGGAAATGCTTGAAAGCGGCGTATACGTCATCTATACCGCCGAGAAAAACGGCACCAAGCGCAGCTTTGTTCGGCTCACGCCGATTGAAACGGGAGTCGAAAAAGACGGCTATTATGAAATAATCTCGGGGATAGGGTACGGTGAAAGAATTGTGACCGAAAGCACAGGCAGTCTACATGACGGGTGCGAGGTAATTGAAATCAGATGATTGAATAGTTTAAATTGTTTTGGATGGAATCTGCACTGCTGCTGAGACATTATAACAACAAAACGCCGTTGTGCCATTAAAGCACAGCGGCGTTTTGTTATAATCAGAAGTATGTAGCGAAATGCAGAGGTGTGACGAAAAAGAGTTTTCATGTTCTTTCATCGGTTACGATATGTTCAATTCCACTATGTTTCTTGCTTAAATATTCTTTCAAGAAACTTGGAAATGCTTTATGTTTATCCAAATCAGAAATAGGAATCCAATGCATTTCTTCTTTTACGCCGCAAGTATAACTATCGCTGTGTAATTCTTGAGTTCCTCTTGGCTTCATGAGAAAATAAAAACACACCTCATGGCAATCAAGACCTTTTAATATACCGCTGTCATCATTAAAGAAGTTTTCGTGAATTACCGCTAAACGTTCTACTTCATAGTTTACGCCCGTTTCCTCGTACACTTCACGTCTGACAGCATCTTCAGCGGTCTCGCCCATAAAAACGCCTCCGCCGATAGAGTAAAAATAATCAGCGGTCGAGTTTCCTGCAAACAGAACACAATCGTTTTCAATTATTATTGCGGCGGCTCTGTATCTAAACCAGTTCTTTTCTTTTGTAAATCCGCAATCGTGCATTACTTTTCCTCCATGATTTCTTTAAATGAATTTAACTAATTATACCATATCAGTTCCCGAAAAATCAATATCCAAAGGATGTATGTAACAAAACGGCATATATTAAATGTTTTTGTATGCGTAGCAAGCAGAAAGATAAAGGTGATTATATAGTGGTTGATGAAATATGTAATACATATGTAACTGAGCTACTAAATGAATTATTGGACTGGAGGGGGCAAGCTTGCAATTCCAATCAGAATACGATATAGAAAAATATATTCAGCAGATTAACCATAACGTTAGAAGAAGTTGGGATGAAAATGTTTTCATTCGTGCTGCCGATCTTGAAGGTAACACCGACTATAGTTATATCAATATAATAAAACCATGGATAATTGAAAAAGTTTTATGTAATACAAATAACGAGAATAGAATAATTGATGTTGGTTGCGGTTGTGGATATCTTGCAAATTCAATATATCAAAATGACCGAAAAAATATCATAGGAATAGATATTTCTCCCCTGTCAATTGAATATGCACGGCAAAAATATCCTTATATAGCTTTTTATTGTCAAGATGTTTGTAATTTTTTATCAAAACAATTTG
>JAZNLN010000150.1:0-22065 GCA_045579125.1 Ruminiclostridium sp. | reverse complement strand
GGCCCACAGAACGACATGGCTACGATCCGACTTGACTCAAAAAAATAGATATGATTGAGGCGCTCAAGTCGGTAGAATAACGGCGTGACGCCTCACGGCGACGACTGCGGCGGTTTTTCTGCCGCAGTTTTTTTGTGTAAGAACACAGTAATTACAGGCTTATTTTTGTTACTTTTTGTATTGACAAATACATAAAAAAAATATATAATATAAATAATATTATGCAACATCTCCAATTAGCTATGTTAGGGAGGGTACTATGTCCAACATCACTTTAATCACAGGCGGTGCCGCAAGCGGCAAGACAAGATGGGCGCTGTCCTATTTCAAGACATGCGACAACGTTCTTATAATCAACACAAGCAAAAAGCTGACCGACGAAACGGTAAACAGAATTAACTACATCTGCGAAACCAACGGTGTTGATTGGGTTATCGAAAACGACGTGACGTCGCCCTGCGATTCCATCAAGGACCATAAGTTCTACATATTCGACAGCCTTGCGTCGTACACATCCGATACAATCGCAAAGTTCTGTCCCGATATAGATAATATTACCAAGGAACAGAAAGAGCTCGTGCGCAAGACGGTTGTTGACAATGTAATCGAGATGATGCACCGTGTTGACCATATCAACGGCGCACTTGTAATAATAACAATCGAGCCGGGCTTTTCGGTTTGCCCCAAGGATAAGGAACAGATGCTGTTCAGAGAAATTCTCGGCTCAGTAAATCAGCGTATTGCCAACACCGCTCACGAGGTATATCTTTCCGCAAGCGGTATTCAGTTCAAAATAAAGTAACGGGAAAGGTACGGTAAACAATTATGAATATTGAACAGCTTATTAACTTTGCAAGATCCAAAAATGCGTCGGATATTCACCTCACGGCAGGTGCGCCGACCGCAATAAGAATTAACGGCAAGCTTGTACAGTTCAATGGTATGGACGAGTCGCTTGTAAACAAGACAATTCTTTCCATGCTTTCCGCAGAGCAGGAGAAAAAGCTCGGCGAGGGCGACGACATCGACTTCTCTTTCTCAACTCCGACAGGCGGACGTCAGAGAGTTAACGTATTCCGTCAGAGCGGCAAGCTTGCGGCAAGTATCCGTCTTCTGAACGAGAATATTCCGTCCTTTGCCGAAATCGGACTTCCTACATATGTTACCGAAATGCTTACGGCAATGAAAGGTCTTATCCTCGTTACAGGCGCAACAGGAAGCGGTAAGTCTACAACCCTTGCAACAATGGTTGACTACATCAACGCAAACCGTCAGTGTCATATCCTCACAATCGAGGACCCTGTCGAATACAGATACACACCCAAGGCGGCTACTATCCGTCAGCGTGAAATCGGAAACGACGTAAAGAACTTCAACTATGCGTTAAGAAGTGCGCTCCGTGAGAACCCCGACGTTATCCTTATCGGTGAAATGCGTGACTACGAAACAATTTCGCTCGCAGTTACCGCTGCCGAAACAGGACACCTCGTTCTCGCAACACTTCATACAACAGGTGCGCCGCAGACGGTCAACCGTATCATCGACGCATTCCCCTACGAAATACAGAACCAGATCAGACAGCAGCTTTCGTTCTCTCTTAACGGTATTGTTTCGCAGTGCCTTGTTCCTATGGTTGAGGACAAGGGCCGTGTTGCGGCATTCGAAATTCTCCGCAATACCGACGCCGCATCCAACCTTATCCGTGCTGAAAAGACAGTTCAGCTCAAGTCCGTTATGCAGCAGGGTCCGAAGTCGGGCATGACAACTCTCAACGAGAGCCTCAAGCGTCTTTTCCAGGAAGGCAAGATTTCCAAGGAAAACGCAATCGAATACAGCAACGACAGATCTGAGCTTATGACGCTTATCTGATTTTCAAAACAGAATATGTTTCAGTCCCGCAGTGTATGCTGCGGGATTTTTTGTTCTGCGGTTGAGAAAAAGTATTGACAAATCGAAATATATCTGATACAATAAAACAAACGTTACGCAACAGATGTTGCAGATAGGAGCAAAAATGCCGCCTAAAGCAAAATTCACACGAGAAGAAATTATACAGACAGCTCTCGGGATTGTCGCCGGGAAAGGGCTGCACGCCCTTACCGCCCGTGAGCTGGGTGCGGCGCTCGGTGCCTCGTCACGTCCGATTTTTACGGCGTTTGAAAACATGGAAGAGGTGCTGTGCGAGGTGAGAAAGGCCGCTGCGGAGCTGTTCAGCGGATATGCAAAAAAAGCTGAGCAGTTTACGCCTGTATTCAAACAGGTGGGTTTGCAGATGATTATGTTTGCATTTGAACAGCCGAAGCTGTACTGCCTGCTTTTCATGAATGAAAGACCCGAATCACAGGGCTTTGACGATGTCTTTGAAAACCTCGGAGAAATCGCTCCGCTTTGTGTTGAGGTAATACAGAAGGATTATGCGCTCGGCTACGACGATGCAATGCTGCTGTTCAGGCAGATATGGATTTACACCTATGGCGTAGGCTCGCTTATTGCGACGGGAATGTGCCGATTCGGCATGGACGAAATTCAGGATATGTTAAGTCGTGAGTTCAAGGCTCTGCTTATGCTGATAAAGTCGGGCAATGCGAATAACTGCACGACCGTCCCGAGCAGAAAACAACAGTGAAAAAGTCTGTGCGCACTTTCAAGGGCGCATTGTCCCGACGGCTGAAAGGGAGCCCCTTTGGGCAGTTCCGCCGCACGCTGAACATGTGCTGTTCCGCACCTTATTTGTGCGTCGGGGTCAAAACTGCCTTATGGCGCCCACACTAATGGTACACAGACGTATAGAATGTACGGATAAGGAGAGACTGCAATGAATGAAGAAATAAAAAAGTATCTTGAAAAATATCCCGAGGAAATCGCCGATTTGTATGCAGAACTGCGGGGTCTGCTGTATGACAGTGTTTCGGGCGGCTTGGAGGAAACGATGTGGGCGAAACTGCCGAGCTATTATGCGGGTGAAAAATTCGTGCGGCTGATACCGTTCAAGGACCACATAAATATTGAAGCGCAGTCGCTTATTACGCACAAGTCCGAGCTTGACGGCTATAAAATCACGCCGAAAGGAATGCTTCAGCTTTATGCGAAGCAGGACGTGCCGAAAGAGATTTTGCTGAAGGCATTTTCAGAAACGTTAGGAGGATAATTATGAAAGCAATATGCGGAGCGGACTGCGGCAGCTGCGGCTACGGAGCAAACAACGGCTGTAAGGGCTGCGAGGAGGCGGGCGGATGTCCGTTCGGAAAGAAATGTTTTGTTTACAGCTACATAAAGACAGGCGGGGTCAGCGCCTACGAGCAGTTTGTTCAGACGCTTATCGGAGAGTTCAACAGCCTCGGTGTTGCGGGAATGCCGCAGATTACGGAGCTGTTCCCCATTAACGGAGCATTTGTAAATCTGGCGTATCCGATGCCCGACGGCAGGGAAACAAAGCTGCTTGACGACCGTGCCGTATATCTCGGAAATCAGGTGTGCTGTGAATTTGACGACGGCGACGGAGAAAGATGTTTCGGGCTGGTTGCGGGCACGGATTTTCTGCTTGTGGCAGAATACGGAGAGAACTGCGCAAATCCCGAGCTTGTTGTTTACAGAAAGAGGTGAAATCCCGTGAGGGAGATACTGAAAAGCTTTCTTGATTCGGAGGGCAGACTTACCGCCTATCCGTCGAAAAGAAAAATGAAACTATATGCGTTGATTTATATAGCGCAGAAAATTGACAGGAACAGGATTTATACCGAAAAGGAATTAAACGCCGCTCTTAATGAATGGCACACGTTCGGCGACCCTGCGACAATCAGACGTGAGCTGTATACGCATAAATTTCTGGACCGTGATTCCTACGGCAGGGAATACCGCATGGAAGAGCACATGCCGACGATTGAGGAGCTTGAGGCAAAATATTGTTGAGGGATAGAATATGTCGATGTGGAACCCGTGGAGGGGATGCAGAAAGTGCAGCGACGGCTGTCTGCACTGCTACATACATAAAGGCGACGCAAAGCGTGGCACGGATACGAGCGAAATAGTAAAGACAAAGGATTTCGGCAAGCCTGTCGAACGGCTTAAAAACGGCGGATACAAAATGAAAGCGGGCATTGTCTATACCTGCTTTTCTACCGATTTTCTGATAGAGGACGCCGACGAGTGGCGGACGGAGTGCTGGAAGATGATAAAGGAACGGCAGGACTGCACCTTTTTGTTCCTGACGAAACGAATTGACAGGTTTATGGACTGCGTGCCCGACGACTGGGGAGAGGGGTATGACAATGTGGTTGTATGCTGTACTGTCGAAAATCAGAAAAACGCCGATTACAAGCTCGGAATTTTCAGCAGACTCCCGATAAAGCACAGGTGCATAACCGCACAGCCTCTGCTTGAAAGAATAGACGTAGAAAAATATCTTGACGGAGTTGAACTTGTGGTTGTCGGAGGAGAGTCCGGCCGTGACGCAAGGCCGCTTGATTATTCGTGGGTACTTGATATAAGGGAGCAGTGCGTGCTTAAAAATGTCAGTTTTGAATTCAGACAGTGCGGAACGTATTTTATAAAGGACGGCAGACAGTATAAACTACAAACAAAGGATTTATGCAGTCAGGCCAAAAAAGCGGGAATTGATTTTAAGCGAAAGGAAGAAATATGACAATAAGAAGGATGAAGAAAAGCGACATACCCGCATGTGCGGAAATTCTCTGCGCCGTTTATAATAATGAAATGTGGCAGTGCAGATGGACTGCGGAAATGGGAGCCGCATATCTCAATGATTATTTTGAGGCAGGGAAATTCGCAGGCTTTGTCGTTGAAGAAAACGAAAGCATTTCCGCCGCAATGTTTGCGCACGAAAAGATATGGTGGAACAACAGCGAGCTGTACGTTGACGAAATGTTTGTTATACCGGAACGGCAGGGAAACGGACTTGGCAGTATGCTGATAAACGCCGCCGAGGAATATGTAAGAGAGCGTAATCTTGCGGGGCTCACGCTCTGCACCAACAGGTATTCTCCTGCACCCGGTTTTTACCATAAAAACGGTTTTAAGGACAACGAAGTAATTATGTTTATGTATAAGGAGGTGTAAAGTGAGCGGAAATCTGAAAGCCGTAAATCTGCTTGACGAGGTCAATGCGGTTGATAAGCTTTATGTTTATGAAAAAATAGGGCGGCTTAACGGAAATGTGTTGAGCGTTGTGAACGTCGAAAACAGGACGCTTGATTTTCATGTTCACGAAAACTCCGACGAGCTTTTTTATGTAATTGAGGGCGCATTCAGCCTTGAAACGGAGCAAGGTCTTATTCCCGTCAGGAGCGGAGAGTTTGTTATCGTTCCGAAAGGCACAAGGCATCGTCCCGTTGTAAAAGAGCTTACAAGGTTTCTTATGATTGAGCTGGACGGAACGCTGAACAAGGAAAACAGCGGGGATTTGTACGAAGATTGAAAGAATAAAGGAGAATTATTATTATGAGACTTGACGGATTTGGACTGATGGTAAACAATATGGCGGAAATGATACGTTTTTACCGTGATGTGCTTGGTTTTGAAATCAAGGAGGGCGAGGATACATCAAATGTGTATCTTGTAAAGGACGGCACGCTGTTCCTGCTTTACGGCAGAAATGATTTCGAGAAAATGACGAGCAGAAAATACGAGTATGTAAAGGGACTGAACGGACATTTTGAAATCGCACTTTATGTAGATACCTTTGAGGATGTTGACAAGGCTTATGAGGACGCAATCGCAAAGGGTGCGGTTTCAGTACTTGAGCCCGAAACGGAGCCGTGGGGACAGAGAACATGCTACATAGCCGACCCCGAGGGAAATCTCGTTGAAATAGGCTCGTTCAACAGACCTTTTGACAGGAATAATCAGTAATATCAGCGGCAATCTTTAAAATTTGGTCATTTTTGTGTAAAAACGGATGTATTATATAGTTAATATGCTAATTGATTATTTTTTTAAAAAAGTATATAATTAAGTAAACGTTTACTTATAGACGCTGATTGATGAAAACGGATTTTCTAAAGAGGTGGATATGAAAAAAACCAGACTTGCGCTGTGTGTGGGCGGAATAGATTTTGAATACCAGTCTATAATGATGAAAGCGATAACGGAAAGATGCGGCGAGCTCGGAATACAGCTTGCGGCGTTCCACTGCGTTACAAACCGCTTTGTCGGCGACCGTGCCGACGTTGGTACATATAATATATACAGCCTTGCGAATTTTTCACTGTTTGACGGTTTGCTTATAATTTCCCGTTCGATAAACGACGAAGAAGCTGTAAAAAGAACGATTGAGCGTGCACGCAGAGCGGGTATTCCCGTTGTATCGCTTGACCTTGCCGTTGAGGGAACATACGGCATAGAAATCACAGATATTTCCTCGGTAGAGCTTCTTACCGACCATATTATAGAAAAGCACGGAAAAAGAAGAATAAACTTTATAAGCGGCATGGAAAACAATTTCGTGTCGCAGCAGAGAGAGGACGCATACAAGCGCTCCCTTGAAAAGCACGGCATTCCCTTTGAGCCGAAACGCCTTTCATACGGCAAGTTTTCGGGAACATATGCCGCAGAGGAAGTAGAAAAATACTATCGTGAGTATAACGAAATGCCCGAGGCGTTTGTGTGTGCGAACGACACGATGGCTATGCAGGCGATAAATAAGGTCATTGAGCTCGGCTTCCGTGTCCCCGAGGACGTGGCGGTTACAGGTTTTGACGGAATAGTTATGGCGCAGCACAACACGACCCCCGTGACAACTGCAAAGCCCGATTACTATGCTATGGGAACTCTTGCGGTTGACAGAATGATGAATATTCTCGGCGGAACGCTTGAGCCCACAGGCTCGGAAAGCATGGAAAATAAGCTTATTTTCAACAAGTCGTGCGGCTGCACAAATTCGGAAGTGCGGCACAGCAACGTCGTTTTCCGTGGCTTATACAGGCGTATAGAGGAGAACGACTATTACTCCGAGAGCATAATCAGCATGATAGAAAAAATAACCTGTTCGACAGGGTTTGACGAAACAATGAGCGTTGTTGCTCACTATTTTGACAGATTCGGTTTCGGCGAGAAGTTCTGGATTTGCCTTGACAGAGATTACATGAGCAGGTCGGACGACGACGTTGAAAAGACAGCGGGAGCGAGCGGATATTCGGAGGAAATATACCCTGCCGTTATTCAGTGCGGAGATAAGGTGAGATGCGCTGACAAATTCCCTTCCGAAAAGCTTTTGCCGTCGTTTGACGAGGAGCTTGAGCGGTACGGCGCCATTATGTTTATGCCTCTGCATTTCAGTGATAGAACAATCGGCTATGCCGCCGCTACATTTGATGAAAAAGTAGGCGAAACAAATTTCCATATTGTAAATTCGTTGTTGCTGAATATAGGTATCGCAATGGAAAACAGCCGTATTCAGAATCATCTGAAGGATCTTGTAAAGCAGCTTTCCGACCTGTATATACACGATTCCATGACAGGTCTTTACAACAGACGAGGTTTCTACACGAGAGCCAACGATATTTATCACATGTGCCGTTCGGAGCGCAGGGCTGTTATGGTAGTTTCGGTTGATATTGACGGAATGAAGTTCATAAACGATGAGTACGGACATATCGAGGGCGATAATGCAATCAAAACGGTTGCCAATGCAATCCTGTTCAGCTCAAATAAAAACGAAATATCCGCACGTTTCGGCGGTGACGAGTTTATTGTTGCGGCTGCGGCGTCGGACGAAAAGCACAGCGAAACCTTTATCAACAGTATAAATTCATATCTTGAGCTTTATAACAACACCGCAGGCAAGCCCTATAAAATCAAGGTCAGCCTTGGCGGATACATTGCTACTCCGGGCGAGAATATGAGCCTTGACGAGTTTATCAGAATCGCCGACGAGAATATGTATACCCAGAAAAGAGGGCACAGCGAATCCCGTGACAATCGGGAGGGAATGCGTTACAGGAGCCGTGGGCGTTCGTAAGTGCAGGAATAATAAAAACCGCCTGATGCGTGATGCGTCAAGCGGTTTTGTGTTTTAGTCAAAAAGTATTTCGCCGTCGTCGGTTATGCGTGTGCCGTACATAGCGCTTATTCTGTTCATTCTGTCTATTATTTCGGCGTACATTTCGCTGCTCTTTTCGAGGAGATTTGCACGGCAGAGATTGATATGCACAGGGTACATGTCCGCCGCCTTAAAGCCGTTCTCGTCGAATTCGGCTGTGAACACAGCCGACTGACCTGCCTCGTCGTTCATTTTGAAGAAAACGAAATTTCCGATGCTGTAAAAAATCGGTGCACCCTTGTAAAGCTCAACAGGCTCAAGAACGTGAGGGTGATGACCGATAACAATATCTGCGCCGTTGTCGACGAATTTTCTGCCGAGTATTTCCTGGTCGCCGAGCGCCTCGTTGAGGTATTCAATGCCCCAGTGAACGGAAACGGCGAGAATGTCGCACTGCTCGTTGTATTCGGCGATTTCGGCGAGGATTTCCTCCTCGTTGGTATAGTCAAGGCCCGCAATTCCCGCACGGGTGTCGGTTGCGTACCAGGTTTCGTTGTGCATAATCATATTGTATGCCACGAAACCAACCTTGTAGCCGTTCGCCTCAATAATTTTCATCTGCCGTGCTTCGGATATATTCCGTCCGCCGCCGACATATTCTATATCGTACTCGTCGAGGTATGTAAATGTATCGTCAAGTGCGTCCATTCCGAAGTCCCGTGTATGGTTGTTTGCAACGGAAACGATGTCGATTCCCGCAAGTCCGTACACCTCAAGCTTGTCGGGAGAGGAACGGAAGCCGAAGCCCTCTTTCTTTTCCGAAACGCCTCTGTTGCTGACGCAGGTTTCAAGGTTTGCGAACGATATGTCGCAGCTGTCGAAGATAGGAGCTACGTCGGAAAAGGCGTAGTGTATGCCTGCGTTTTCCGTTGCGTCGGCGAACAGGCCCGACTGCGTTGTATCTCCGACGAAGGAAATTTTAACTGTTCCTTTCGGTGTTTCGGGGGAGGTCTGCGGTGTTTCTTCGGTTGTATTGTCATTTGCCGGCGGCATTTCCGACGGAACGCTGTTTTCTTCTTCATCTGTCGGTGCGGACGAAGTATCGGGATATTCCGTCTGCGGAACAGATGTTGCGGGCGGCTCCGTTTCGCTTATGATTATCGCTTCATCGTCAACGACGGGTAAAGTCGTGCGGTTTTCGAGAGAATGACAGCCGGCGGTAATCAGCGTAAATGCGGCGAGCAAAAGAAATGCAGTTATTTTTTTCATTTTGTATATTCCTTTTGTTCTTTATACTACATATTGTATCACATTTCCTTCTGTATTGCAATGACTACTTGCAAAAAAAATAGCCTTATGATATAATATATTTTGTTGAATAAAACAACAAATCCGAAAATTATGCCGAAAGGTTTTGAAAATATGAAAAAAATGTTGAAATATACCATGCTTCTTCTGGGAGTATTTTTTGCATTTACAGCTCTGGGTACTGCGACCTTTGCATACTCGCAGACAAAGGACTGGAACGGAAAAGCGGGGCTTAAAAACGATATAAGCTACATAGTAACGGAGGACGTTGTAATAAGCGGGAGCCGCACGCTCCCCACTACCGCCCGCATAACCGTAAAGAACGGCGCAGTTCTTACCGTTGCCAAGGGTGCAAGCTTTACCGTTAAGGGACAGCTTATTATAAACGACGGCGCACAGCTCGTCAATAACGGCAAAATAACCGCCGCAGGAAAGTCGGCCATAACCGTCAAGGGCGATTTTGCGCAGAACGGCGTTATGAACGTCAAAACAGGCGGAAAGCTGAAAATCAAAGGCAGTGTGAAAACAGGCAAATCGTCCGACAGCACATTTGACGGAAAGCTGGAAATTTTCGAGGGCTCGTCCGTTGTGGTTTACGGCGGCGCTGATTTCGGCGGCGACGTTGTAATGGAAAAGGATTCAAAGCTGAATATATATTCTGCCGGCGCAGTATTCAAGAAAACATCCTCGTTGAAATCCTCGGGAAGTATAGTTTTCAAGTCGGGCTCCGCCGTGACAGTCGGAGGCAATTTCGCAATTCACAAGAGCGGCTCGCTTATTGCGTATGGAGATACGTCGGTTAGAGGCGTGCTCACTGTAAAGAAAAGCGGAATACTTAATGTGAGAGGCGGGTTTGAAACTGCCGCAGAATCGAAAACAACGATTGCGGGCAAGCTTAAAATATACTCCTCCGCTGATTTTACGCAGAGAGGAAGCCTGACTGTTTCCTCAAGCGGCAGAGTGTACGGCAGCGGAAAAATCATGTCCGCCGATTACAATGCGATAGTAAACGACGGCACGATAGAAATTCCGTGCCACGGCGTAAAAAAGGTTGCCGACGGACTGACCTACTACGGCGGTCTTATACTTGCCAACAAGCAGACCTCACTTCCGTCGGACTACGCTCCCGAGCTTGACGAGGAGGCGTATGCCGCATACAGGAGAATGTATAAGGCGGCAAGTGCGGCGGGCTTCGGCACAATGAACATTATTTCGGGCTACCGTCCGTACAGCTATCAGAAAACGCTTTTCGCCTACTGGTGCAGCATTTACGGCGAGGCAACGGCGTCAACCCTTTCGGCACGTCCCGGCACATCGGAGCATCAGACAGGGCTTGCGCTGGATATAACAAGCTGTGAAAACTCGTATGCCAACACGGCTGAGGCAAAATGGCTCGCAGAGAATTGTTACGACTACGGCTTTATCATTCGCTATCCCAAGGATAAGGTTAATATCACAGGCTACATATACGAGCCGTGGCACATCAGATACGTCGGCGTGAATGCGGCAAAGCTGATAAAGGACAGCGGACTCTGTCTTGAGGAATTTTTCGGTATAGCATGAATATAAAATCAACCGCACAGCAGATTTGACGCTGTGCGGTTTTTGTCACAAACCCCGCCCTCCGCATATAATTAAGCAAGGGAATAATTCCCGAAAAAACAAAGGAGGGTTAATATGGCAACTTTTTTTAACCAGGCGACCTTGTCTTATAACGACACCGTCACCAATTCAAACATTGTAACAGGCGAGCTTGTCGAGGTGCTTACAGCTACCAAGACAGCCGTTTCCGATAACTATTCCGCAGGCGAAACCGTGACCTATCTCGTCAGCATAGTAAACTCGGGCGCATTTCCGTTCACAGGCGTAACAGTAACCGACGACCTCGGCGCTTACGCTTTCGGAACGGGCACGGTGACCCCGCTGACTTATATTGACGGCAGTGTGCGCTATTTCGTAAACGGCGACCCTGCGGCGGCACCCGCAGTAACGGCAGGGCCTCCCCTCGTGATAAGCGGTATTACAGTTCCCGCAGGAGGTAACGTGCTCGTTGCATACGAGGCTCGTGTAAACGGCTTTGCGCCTCCCGAGGCAGGCGGCGAAATCACGAACACCGCCGTAGTTACAGGCGCAGGTCTTACCAATCCTGTGAGCGTGAGCGAAACGATTACCGCCGAGGAACGAGCAGTTCTTTCCATTACGAAATCACTTTCTCCCGAAACCGTGGTTGAAAACGGCGAGCTGACCTACACGTTTATTATCCAGAACACAGGAAACCAGCCCGTAACGCTTGCGGACAATGCCGCTGTAACGGATACGTTCAATCCTGTGCTTTCGCTGACCTCGGTAACGTTCAACGGCGCCGCATGGACAGAGCCTGCGAACTACACCTACGACGAGGTTACGGGTTTATTTGCAACCGTTGCGGGTCAGATTACAGTACCCGCCGCAACTTATACGCAGGACCCCGCAACAGGCGCATGGGTAACACAGCCCGGTATCAGCACGCTTGTTGTCAAAGGAACGGTATAATCCGTACGCATTCCGATAAGGAAATTCCCGCCGTCTGCACGACAGCGGGAATTTTTATTTTTCATTCAGCCATACCCTCATCTGATTTTCGCCTCGGTTGCCCCATGTGTAATAGGGAATTGCGGCTGCTGTGCAGGGACGGAACTCAGGCTCGCTGTCGCTGTAAATACTGTCGCAGTCGTTACGGCGGACAGCGGACGCAGTTATTTTTACTACGCCCGAAAGCAGGTTTTCGTCGTACACCTCCGCATTCGGCGGGCAGTCTGTTTTCAGCAGCAGAGACAGCACATCTCCGTCGTTATCGGTGCCTTCAAAGCAGTACACAAGCGGGCCTCTGCAAAGGGCAGTTTTGCCTGTGAGGCGTGGAACTTTTACCGATGCACGCACAAATCTCGGTGTGTCGTCAAGAACGAGCTTTATTTCGTCGCCGTCGTCCGCATTGATGTAAACATATCCGTTCTCGGGCTTTGCGGCAAGCTTCGCACCGTTGATGGAAACGGTGTATTTCCTGCTCCATGAGGGTATGCGGAGGGCAATTCTGCCGCCCTTTATTATTCTGTACGAAATGTCAAAGCCGTAGGGATAATTTGTTCTGCATTCAAGCTGAACGCCGTTTTTGAAACTCACGTTCCCTGCGGCGTATAAATGGCAGTATGCGGCGCCTGCGCTTTCGCCGTATGCGTACTTGCCAAGCGACGAAATCAGTCTTGCGGCATTCGGCGGACAGCATGCGCAGGTGTACCATTTCGGGCGCTGCGTGAGCGTGTGGCGATGGGTCTGTGCTGTGCCTGATATTCCCGGGACGATTTCGAGGGGATTTACATAGAAAAAGCGTTTGCCGTCGAGCTGCATTCCCGCAAGGACCGTGTTGTAGAACGCACACTCCATTACGTCGGCATATTCGCCCTTTACCTCGTTTTCGAGCATTCTTGACGCAAAGAACATAAGCCCTATCGAGGCGCAGGTTTCGGCGTACGCCGTATCGCACGGCAGGTCGTAATCCGTGCTGAACGCTTCGCCGAGAACAGTCGAGCCGATACCGCCCGTGATATACATTCTCTTTTTTGTCACGCTGTCCCAGAGCGTACGGCAGGCGGCAAGCATTTCCTTGTCGTTCGTTTCTGCGGCATAATCGGCCGCTCCCGTGAAAAGATAAACCGCCCGCACGGCGTGTCCGGTAGCGTTCGTCTGCTCTGTGAGCGGCTTTCCGCTCTGCTGATAATCACCGTCGCTCGGGTTGGCATTCCATACTGTCCAGTTGCGTTTTTTTGCCTCTTTTTCGTAGTAATGCGGGTCCTGACCTCTCGTTTTCAGAAAATGCTCCGCAAGTTCAAGACAATGCCTGTTTCCTGTCGTTCGGTACATTTTCATAAGCGCAAGCTCAACCTCGGGGTGCCCCGGACAGCCCTCGTGACCGTTCGTAATGAATACGTCGTATATGTGCTCCGCATTTTTCAGCATTACGTCAAGCAGTGTTCTTTTTCCTGTTGCCTCAAAGTAAGCGCACGCCGCCTCCATCATATGTCCCGAGCAGTACAGCTCGTGTCCTTCAAGCAGGTTTGTCCAGCGTTTGTCCTTGTCTTTGACAGTGTAGTATGTATTGAGATAGCCGTCGTAATCCTGCGCCTTTGCAATAAGCTCAATCACCTTATCGACGGTTTCTTCAAGCTTTTCGTCGGGATAAACGGCAAGCGAATAAGCCGCCGCCTCAATCCACTTTGCGGCGTCGCTGTCCTGAAAAACCATTCCGTAAAATCCGTCGCCGATGTCCCCGCCGTGCACGGCTCCTGCGGCGTTTATAAAGTTCTGTATTACATGGCTTTTCTCCGTATTGGGAGCCTCGTCGCACAGTACACTGTACTGGTATGGAATAACTGTTTCACGGACAAGTTTCTGATATTTGAGTATAAAGCCGTCGGGTTTGTATGCGCTTACGGGTATTTGCTGCTGTATTTTCATGGCGTTTTCCTTTCGTGTGTTGACATTTGGGTTTATATGTATTATAATCTTTTTTAAAAGCAAAATAAATGGATTATATACAGAAATACATGGAGAATTATCGTGAATGAGATAGTTATTTCAAATACCCGCAATCCTTTAGTATGTGCGTGCGATTACCGTGCCGCTCCCGAGCCGTCTTTTCATTCGGACCGAGTGCTTGAATTCAACGTGCTTATCTATGTGACCGACGGAGTTATATATGTGACGGAGGACGGGACGGATTATGCCGTACACTCGGGGGAGCTGCTTTTCCTGAAAAATGGCGTTCGGCATTTCGGCAGAACAGAGATACCGAAAGGCACCTGCTGGCATTTCGTACATTTTTACACGGAGAATGCCGCCGAGGCACGTTTTTCTCCCGACGCCGCAGTCCTCGGAGTGTATGAAAACACCGCACTGTCGGCAGTTCTTCCGAAAAAGCTGTGCGGACTTTCGGGTACGGCGGCGGAGCGGAAAATATCCGCTCTTTCGGAACTGTGCGGCTCGGATAATCCGAACAAGCGCTGGCTTGCAAATTCTATGCTTTCGGACATATTCAACGAGCTGCTTTGCTTTTCCTCGGCAGAAAAAAATCCGCAGACTCTGTCGGACAGAATCTGCGGCTGGCTTGATATTCATTGCTGCGAGCCGTTTTCGGCGGCACGCCTTGAGGGGGAATTCTTCCTGAGCTATAAGCACCTTGCGGCGGTATTCAAGCGGGAAAAAGAGCTTACCATGCAGCAGTACCACACCTCTCGACGCATGAGTACCGCCTGCCGCCTGCTTGCGTCAACGGTTATGCCGATAGGGGAAATAGCCGAAAGGGTCGGATATTCGGACCCGCTGTATTTCAGCAGATGCTTTTCAGAGATGAAGGGCGTGAGCCCAAGGGAATACCGCAGGAGGATTAAGGAAGAATACTGATTACTTTCCGTATTCTTCCGCAAGCTTTTTGAACGCAGGCATTGAGCGTTCAATCTGCTCTTTGCTCACGCAGTAGGAAATGCGGACATAGCCCGGACAGCCGAAATCGTCGCCGGGTACGAGCAGCAGCTCGTATTTCTTTGCCTTATCACAGAATGCCCATGCGTCGGGCTCGGGAGATTTTACGAAGAGGTAGAATGCGCCGTCGGGCTTTACGCAGTCGTAGCCGTAGCTTTCAAGTCCGCTCATAAGAATATCACGGTTGGTTTTATATGCGCTGATGTCGCCTGTGAGGTTGCAGCATTTTGCAACAACTCTCTGCATGAGGCTGCCTGCGCACACATAGCCGAGCGCACGTCCTGCGCCGCATACAGCGGCATACACGTCCTCAAAATTATAAACCTTGTTCGGGACTACTATGTAGCCTATGCGCTCGCCCGGGAGAGAAAGCGACTTGCTGTACGAATAGCATACAAGCGTGTTGTCATATAAATTGGGTATATAAGGAACGACTGTATCAGCGTCGTATACAAGCTCACGGTAAGGTTCGTCCGAGATAATGAAAATCGGATGTCCGTACTCATCGGATTTTCTGCGGAGCAGATCGCACAGACCGTTTATGGATTTCTCGTTAAGCACAACGCCCGAGGGATTGTTGGGAGAGTTTACGATTACGGCCTTTGTTGCGGAGGATAATGCCTTTTCGAGAGCGGCAAAATCAATCTGAAAATCGCCGTCGTTGGACTTTACCTCAACAAGCTTTCCGCCTGCCGCTTCTGTGAATACTCTGTATTCGGGGAAGTAGGGAGTGAATGCGATAAATTCGTCGCCCTCGCACGCAAGCGCTTTAAGGCATGCGGAAAGAGATGCTGCGGCACCCATAGTCATATACAGGTTGCCTGTCGTAAAATCGGTGCCGAAACGCTCGTTGAGAGAGGCTGGTATTGCGGCTCTTACGTCGGGAGCGCCCGGTGCGGAGGTATAGCCGTGCAGCTGTACCGAATTCATGCTGTCGATAAGCTCCTTTATGGTCTTGTCAACCTCGGGTGGGGCGGGAATGCTCGGATTTCCGAGACTGAAATCAAAAACATTCTCTCTGCCTATTTCTGCGGCACGCTTGTTGCCGTATTCGAAAATTTCTCTGATAACCGAGCGTTTTTTGCCCAGTTCAACCATTTTTGACGCTAACATATTTCTGTCCTTTCCCGTGCGGGAGCCGCACTTTGTAAGAGTTTTACTTTATAATTCTACACTAAAAAAATAACTACGTCAAGACTTCTGCCGCAATTTGAATATAAACGCAAAAAAAGCTTGCATTTTGACGAAAAATGTAGTAAAATAATATTGTATATTCTGGAATATGCACTTTATGCGAAAGAAATGCAAATGCCTGCGGAAAGGATGATTTGATGGCGGATAATCCCGTAATTGCCGAGGAAAATAAAAACGAACCCGACATTGACCCCGTAGAGCAGCTCAAATCCGAGCTTGAACAGTCGGCAAAGGCGTTCGAAAAAAGCTTCGTTTCCCGCTCCGAAGAGCCGCCCGCACGTGCTCCGAAGAAGAAAAAGCCCCGCTATCTTGTCGGAGCGTTTTCTGCGGCGTTGTCTTTTGTTGTAATAGGTATAGCGATGATTGTTTCGCTTTATTCTCCGACAGGAATACTCCGTGCGTTCAAGATTGCGCCGATTGCGCTTGTGTTTCTCGGACTTGAAATACTGCTCAACATTATCGTCCGCAAATCAACAAGAGTGCTTTTCGATATGAAAAGCCTCCTCGTGTGTCTTGCGATGATACTGATAACATTCCTGCTGTCGCTGATTTCGCTTATCACGACGACAATGGGTACCGACCGTTTTTACGCCGAGTCACGTCTTCAGAACATGCTGTCGCACAGATTGAGCGAATCGCTCGCATACTATGATAATGTAAGAAAAATAGATATTGACATAAACCTTTACGGTGACGACCCCGACGTTTATGAGGACCTGTCCGACCTTGCGGATACCGACATCATAAACCTCGTTGTAAATTATCAGCAGGCTCCCGGCGGCGTGTATGCCTTTTCCGAGGAGTGCCGGGGAGTGATGGACGTTCTTGAGCGTTTTGATTACGCTTTCGGCAGCGTTCAGTTTGTTGCCGATGACGAGGTCAATTACTACTCGCTTTCAATCGAGTGGGATTATCAGAGGGACATGACAACCTCGGAGCTTGCCGTGCTCGTTAATTACTACGGCGAGGATATTGATACCGATATTTCCGACCTCAGGGACGAAGAAGCGGTAGCATAATATCTTATAAATAAAATGTGTGAAAACATGAAAGGAACAGAAATGGCTGAAAACAACAATACAAGAAGACCGCCTGTGCGCAGAAAGAAAAAGCGCAGAAGCGGCATGGAGCTCTCAATAGCAATAGTAATCATAAACGTTCTTATCGCAGTTGTTCTGATAGTACTCTGCGTACTCATTTACATGCACCTCAGCGGTCAGCTTGACGCAGAAAACAAAGAAGAAAACACAGAGGGCGCAGTCACCGCAATAACCACTGTTGCGCCCGACGAAAAAGAGCCGACGACATCGGATACATCGGCTTCGACACCCGAGGAGGGCGACGATTTTGATATGGATGACGGTCCGTCGATAGACGCAGACGAGCCTGCGGAGCTTACGACCGACAGCTCGGGCAGTTCCTCTCCCGTTGACGCATTTGTATCAGGCAGCTACGAGGAGGGCTTCTACGACAATGCGCTCTTTATCGGTGACTCTATCACAACAGGTCTTGTCGGCTACGGCTATCTTGACAGCAAAAACGTATTTGCGCAGGTAGGTCTTAACCCCGAGAGCGTGTTTTCGTCAACGGACGATAACGGCGATACAGCGATAACAAAGGCGGCGTCAATGCAGCCCGACAGAATATTCATCATGCTCGGCTCAAACGGTCTTGCGTTTATGGGAACGTCGTATATGTCCGAAAAGATTTCGGCGCTTGTTGAAACGCTTTCCGAAAAGTGCCCCTCGACAAGCATATACATTATTTCCGTTACGCCCGTAACAAAAGCGCACGAGGCGCTCGGCAACGAAACCATGGCGGATATAAACGAGCTTAACAAGCTGCTTTCCAAGGTTGCGGCAAATAAGGGCGTCAAGTACATTGACCTTTGCTCGCATTTCATAGACGGTGACGGTTATTTCGCTTCCGCATACGCCGAGGTTGACGGTCTGCATTTCCTCGGAACGGCATATGTTGAAATGCTTAATTTCATTTACACAAAGATTGCTTAAAATGTGAAACGCTCACATGAATACAAGAACAAACGAAAGGAATACTAAAATGAAAAAGAAAATTCTGACAATTCTTACGATTGCGGCATGTGCCGCAGTAATGACAGCTTGCGGCGGCGAGCCTGCGGCAACGACAACAACGACGACAACAGCCGCTGTCAGCGAGGCAAAGGCTGCCGACTTCGACCCCGCAGAGCTTACAAAGGCTGTTCTTGAAAAGGCTCCCATCGTATCTGCGGTTGAAAAGGGTGTGGATAATATCCCCGACTATTTCACCATGCAGGCAGACGGTATTGAGGCGGCTTCGTTCTACATCTGCGCTTCGGGCGCATATCCCGACGAAATCGGCTGCATAAAATTCGCCGACGAGGCAAAGGCTGCCGAAGGCAAGACTGCCGTTGAAAAGAGAATTGAAAAACAGACCGAGCTGTTCACATCCTACACGCCCGACGAGGTTTACAAGCTTGAGGGCGCAGTTGTAAAACAGAGCGGCTGCTATGTATATTATTTCGCATGCTCCGACAACGACGGCGCAAGTGCCGTTGCGGATGGCTTTTTCGCAAACTGACAGAAAACACAGGCTTATAGACGGGAGGTAACAGAATGACCGGTCAGTGTCTTGTAATTGTAGTTATCATACTTGCGATTGCGTTTTATTTTTACCGTGCCAAGCGTAAAAGATGGGCGTTGGCGACATTGCCGCTCATGCTGCTTCCCGCTGTAAATGCGGCGGCGGCGCAGTTGTGTATTTTAATGAAAATACAGTATGATTTTCTTGCGGCTGTGCTGTGGATACTTATTTCCGCCGTTGCGGCGTCAATCTGGATAGGAATGTGCACGCTCTTTGTTTTCAACCGCAAGGGCTACCGTGTGTGGTATATTTCAATCGGCGTAGGGTTTACTGTTATTCTCGCCGCTATACTTCTTATGCACTACTGCACAGAATTTAATGTTCTTTAGTCCGCATAACCGAAAAATACAGCCTTTGCGACGCTCACGCTGTCGGGAGGCTGTTTTTGGAATAAGCGGAAAATCAGCGGTGCGTTACGGCACCGTAAGCTTTATGGAGGAGAAATGTCAAAAATACTGCTTGTTGAGGACGACGTTACGATAGTGACAAAGCTGTCCGAGTTTCTTTCGTCGGAGGGTTTTGAAGTTCTGCACACCGACGGACAGCGGGGAGCGATTGAGCTGCTCGGAGAAAATGTATTCGATATTGCTCTGCTTGATGTTACGCTTGCGGACGGAAACGGCTTTGCGCTCTGTGCGAAGATAAAGGCGGATTACGATATGCCCGTGGTGTTTCTTACCGCCTCCGACGACGAATACAGCACTGTAACAGGTCTTGACATAGGCGCCGACGATTATATAGCAAAGCCGTTCAGACCCCGTGAACTGCTTTCGAGAATACGGAGCGTTCTCCGCCGTGCAGGCAAAAGTGCGAGCGTTATCGTGATTGAAAACGTAAAGATAGACACGGAAAAGGGCACTGTCGAAAAATGCGGCAGAGAGCTTAATCTGTCTGCGCTTGAATACAGACTGCTGCTTGTTTTCCTCAACAACAGAGGAAAGGTGCTTACAAGGACACGGCTGCTTGAGGATATATGGGACGTTGCGGGGGATTTTGTCAACGACAACACGCTTACCGTATACATAAAAAGACTTCGTGACAAGCTTGAGGACGACGGTCAGAATCCTACGATTATCAAGACCGTCAGAGGCCTCGGATACAGGATAGACTGATGAAACTGAAAGAGAACAGAGAACTCTGGCCGCCTTTTATTATTTCGCTCTGCGTGTCTTTGGCGGCGACTGCGGTAGTGTGCCTTATAAATCCCGTCTGCGGACTTATAACGGGCCTCGCCTGCACGGCGGTTATAGCCGTAAGCGCAGTTTCCGCTAAAATGCGCTACCGTAAAATGGCGGAGCTGTCCGAGGATATAGACAGAATGCTGTACGGCGGTGCGGCGATTGAGCTTGAAAAGTACTCTGACGGCGAAATATCACTGCTGTATTCACAGCTTTACAAGCTTGTTGTCGGACTGAAGGAGCAGAGCGAGCAGCTTGCGGCGGAAAAGGTACGGCTTGCGGATTCCATTGCGGATATTTCTCACCAGATACGCACGCCGCTTACTTCGATAAATCTTATCATTTCCAAACTTGCGGGCAGCGAGAATACCGACGAAAAGAGCAGGGCGCTTGTGCGTGAGCTTTACGATTTTGCCTCTCATGTCGACAGGCTTGTAGACTGTCTGCTGAAGCTTTCAAAGCTTGACGCAGGCACGATTCAGTTCAAGTGCGAGCATATGACGCTCGCAGATTTTATCAAAAAAGCGTGCGAGCCGTTCGGAATACCGCTGGAGCTGCGTGACATTAACCTTGAGGTGAAAGCGGACGGAGAGTTCTACGGAGACATTTCGTGGAGCTGTGAGGCGATAGGGAATATCGTTAAAAACTGTATGGAGCATACTCCCGCAGGCGGCGTTATAACCATATCCGCCGAGGAAACTGCCATATACTCCGAGATAATTATTTCGGACAGCGGCGAGGGAATATCCGCCGACGACCTGCCGCATATTTTTGAAAGATTTTATCGTGGCAAGCGTTCCGATTTCAACAGCGTCGGAATAGGGCTTGCGCTCGCACGCACCATAATAAAAAGCCAGAACGGAACGATATGTGCGGGCAACAATCCCGACAAGGGCGCATTTTTCAAAATCAGATTTTACAAGAGTGCGGTGTAGCGCAGACGTCCGAAAACAGAATAGAATTAAACGGCTTCGCAATACTGCGGAGCTGTTTTTTTGAAAATTACAGAATTGTAATGAAAAAGTCACGGTGCTGTAATATTGACACGGTAAAATATGGATATAAAATCAAAAACAGCGAAAGGAACAATGAAAATGGAAATATTGAGGGTTGAAAATCTGTGCAAGACCTACGGGAGCGGCGATAACATCGTAAAAGCGCTTGACGACGTTTCGTTTTCCGTTGAAAAGGGGCAGTTCGTAGCTATAATCGGACCGTCGGGCTCGGGAAAGTCCACGCTTCTGCATATACTCGGCGGCGTTGACCGTCCGACTTCGGGAAAGGTGTATATGGACGGAGCGGATGTTTATGCACAGAATGAAAACAGCCTTGCGGTTTTCAGACGCCGCCAGGCAGGACTTATCTATCAGTTCTACAATCTCATTCCCGTACTTGACGTGGAGGAAAATATAACGCTTCCCGTCCTCATGGACGGCCGCAAGGTGAACGAGGAAAGGCTGCGTGAGCTTGTAATTACGCTCGGTCTTGAGGGTCGTGAGCACCATCTCTCCAACCAGCTTTCGGGCGGTCAGCAGCAGCGTGTGTCAATCGGGCGTGCGCTTATGAATTCGCCTGCGGTAGTGCTTGCCGACGAGCCCACAGGTAACCTTGACAGCAAGAACAGTCAGGAGATAGTCGAGCTTCTCCGGACATCGAACAAAAAGTACGGGCAGACGCTTATCGTTATCACCCACGACGAAAACATTGCCCTCCAGGCTGACAGGGTAATTGCTATTGAGGACGGAAAAATCCGCCGTGACGAGGTGTTGAGATAATGAGTATTTTCAGAAAAATAACAAATAAAATGCTGCTTAAAAACAAGACACGGACAATCGTGACGATAATCGGAATTATTCTTTCGGCGGCGATGATAACGGCAACCACTACTCTTATACGGAGCCTCCAGGTATACGTTATAAAGTCGGTAGAATACGTTGACGGCGTATGGCACGGATACATGTACGGCGAGGATTTTGACGCCGAAAAATTTGCGGCAGACGAAAGAGTGGATAAATACGGAATGCTTCGTTCGGCAGGCTATGCACTGACTTCCGACGGCGGTGACTTTCCTTACTATTATGTGCTTATGGCGGCGGATGACAGCTTGTACGACATTGTAAATTTCGGCATTGAGTACGGCACGAGACCTCAGTCTCCCGACGAAATAATGCTTCCTATCTATGAGTACGGCGGCAACAGATTCTTCGTAGGGGATACGCTCAAAGTCGGATC
>JAZNLN010000149.1:0-16073 GCA_045579125.1 Ruminiclostridium sp. | reverse complement strand
GGTAAGACTGTAAGAACAATGGTTTTCGCTAAGCGCGAAAAGATTAAGGACGCACAGGACGCAGGTTCCGACTACGTTGCAGACGACGATACAGTAAAGAAGATTATGGACGGTTGGATGGATTTCGACGTTGTAATCGCTACTCCCGATATGATGGGTGTTGTAGGCCGTCTCGGTAAGGTGCTCGGTCCCAGAGGCTTAATGCCTAACCCCAAGGCCGGTACAGTTACTCCCGACGTTGCTAAGGCAATCCAGGAAGCTAAGGCCGGTAAGATTGAATACCGTCTTGACAAGTCCAACATCATTCACTGCCCTATCGGCAAGGCATCCTTCGGTCAGGCTAAGATTGAGGAAAACCTTGAGGCTCTTATGGGCGCAGTTGTTAAGGCTAAGCCTGCTGCTGCAAAGGGTCAGTACATCAAGTCCTGCACAATTACATCCACAATGGGACCCGGTGTAAAAATCAACACAACAAAGTACGGCAACTAATTAAATAAGCAATATAAGGGCGAATACGGTTTACCGCTTTCGCCCTGTTGTTTTATTCGGCGTTTTGCGCAAGGAGAATGTATGAGCAAGAAAACATTGGTTATTATGGCGGCGGGAATCGGCTCCCGCTTTGACAACAAGCGTATAAAGCAGCTTGAGCCTATCGGTCCGAACGGCGAGCTTCTGATTGACTATTCGGTGTACGACGCAAAAAAAGCGGGTTTTGAACGCATTATCTTTATAATCCGCCGTGACATAGAGCAGCTTTTCCGTGATGCAATCGGCGACAGAATATCCGAGAAAATCGAAGTGTGCTATGCTTTTCAGGAAAAGGACGATATTCCTGTCAGAAAAGAGCTGGCGCAGAGCCGTGTAAAGCCCTGGGGCACAGGGCAGGCTGTGCTTGCCTGCAAGTCCTTGCTCGACGGTCCGTTCGCAGTTATCAACGCCGACGACTACTACGGCAGAGAGTCGTTCGAAATTCTCGCAAATCATCTCGACAGCGGCGAAAACTGCCTTGTTGCTTTCAGAATTAAGAATACTCTGAGCGAAAACGGCACGGTTACGAGAGGAATCTGCCGCACGGAGGGAGAGTATCTCGGACGAGTCCTTGAAACAAAGCAGCTTTGCAGAGGCGAAAACGGCGTTATAAGCGGAAATTACAACGGCGAAACGCTGACCGTAGACGACGAAACTCCCGTTTCGATGAATATGTTCGGGTTTAATGCGGATTTTGCAGACAGACTCGAAACCGAGTTCACAGCCTTCCTTAACGGCGCAAAGGACGCAAATGACGGCGAGTTCCTTGTGCCCATTGTCGTTGACAAGCTTATCGGAAACGGCGAAATCAAGGTGAAAATGCTTTATACGGACAGCAAATGGTTCGGCATGACCTACATGGAGGACGTAGCTGAGGTAAGAGCGTCCGTTAAAAAGAGCATTGAGGACGGTTTTTATCCCGCAGAACTGTGGGGTTAATCCGAAATCCTTTATATTGTATGAACGTGAGTTCATGACACTATATATTGATTTAACAAGAAAAATTCGGCGTAATAAAATAAAAAAAGTCGCATTGTTTGTGTATCATGCACAAAATGCGGCTTTATTTTTTTTGAGATTTATTTTTAAAATGTTCCTGTTTTGCCTTGATTTTTATGCGGTAAAGGTGTATAATAAATCAAAGTGGTGTTTTGTCCACTTTTTTGGCAAAAAGTTCATTAAAATAACATGCAAATCCCATTTTTGGCGCAAACGCAGCATTGCAGAAAGGAGTGATAAGGCTTGAAAGGCGAATTCAGAAGTACGCTTGACGCAAAGGGCAGAATGAATTTCCCCGTTAAGCTCCGTGAGGAGTTCGGCGGCAGCTTTATCATATCCAAAACAATAGGTGCGGAGTGCATCAAGGTTTATTCGAACGACGACTGGAACGAGCTCGTTGCGAGAATAAAGGCAATGCCGCAGGTCAAAACCGCAAGAATACAGCGTTTCCTGTTCGGAAGTGCGTTCGAAATAGAGCCCGACAAGCAGGGGCGAGTGCTTATTCCCGCTCCGCTCCGTGAATATGCGGGGCTTCAGACGGAAATCGTAATCGTCGGACTTGAAGGCAGAGCGGAAATCTGGGATAAAGAGAAATGGGACAAGCTGACGGGCGAGCTTGACACGATAAGCCTTGAGGCAGAGGCAATGGAGCTTGAGCTGTAATCGGCTTCGGGAAAGGAGTCGCAATGGAGTTTAAGCATATTTCCGTTCTTCTTGAGGAAACGATAGACGGTCTGAACGTCCGTGAGGGCGGCGTGTACGTTGACTGCACAACGGGCGGCGGCGGACACAGCCTTGAAATAGCAAAGCGAATGGGCGGAGGCAGACTTATCTGCTTCGATCAGGACAAAGAAGCAATAGCTGCCGCATCAAAACGGCTTGAGGGCTATAACCCGACATTCGTCAACAAAAACTTCTCGGAGCTTGCGTCAGTTATGGCGGAGCTCGGAATAGACGGCGCAGACGGAATACTTATGGATTTAGGAGTGTCGTCGTATCAGCTTGACAACGCAGAACGTGGCTTTTCGTTCCACGAGGACGCACCTCTCGACATGAGAATGAGCGGCGAGGGAATGAGCGCCTACGACGTGGTGAACGAATACTCTGCGGCACAGCTTGAGCGTATTCTCTTTACATACGGCGAGGAGAAGTACGCAAGAGGCATTGTCAAGGGCATAGAAAAAGCAAGAGCAGCCGCTCCGATAAAGACGACGGGCGAGCTTGCGGAAATAATCAGAACGAACGTGCCGATAAAGGTGCGGAAGGAGAAAAATCCCTGCCGCAAGACCTTTCAGGCGATAAGGATAGAGGTAAATCACGAGCTTGACGTGCTTGAAAAAGGGCTTGACGCCGCTTTTGAGGCGCTGAACAAAGGCGGAAGGCTTGCCGTTATCACGTTCCACTCCCTTGAGGACAGAATAGTTAAAAACAAGTTCAGGGATTTATGCACAGGCTGCACATGCCCTCCCGACTTTCCGATATGCGTATGCGGAAAGAAGCCGAGAGGGGAGCAGGTGACCCGCAAGCCCATTGCGGCAGGCGAGGAGGAGCTCGCCGCAAACGCAAGGAGCAGAAGTGCAAAATTAAGGATAATAAGCAGGCTGTAAGACAGCCTACGGAAGGAACATTTAATGTATAACGAAAACACTAATGTTGCATACGACCTTTCGTATTTCGATACGGACGAGAGCGTTGAGCAAAAGGCGAAAAAGAGGCGTGAACAGATTAAATCTGTCAGCAATTTTTCCGTTGCAAGAAACGGCAGCATGTTTAAAATAATATTTGCGGTTGCATTTGCGGCTGCGGTTGCGTTTGCGATTCTTTTCAGCAAGGTGCAGCTTTCGGAGTATGCGACTATGATAAGCGAGGAAACGACGCTGCTGGAGCTTGCGGAGCGTGAGAATATCCGCTTGCAGGCACAGCTGGACGCAATGGTTACGCTTGACAACGTAGAAACCTATGCGGAGGAAGAGCTGGGACTGCGCAAGACGATAGCCTCGCAGATTAAATATATCAACGTTGACCTTGACAATCTTACGGAAATTGCGCAGGATACGGACAACATTTTCTATTCTATTCAGAACTGGGCGAACAATGTTCTGGAATATTTAGGTTTCTGACACAATATATATTACAGAACAAGAGGACAGGCACGGTTTTTTACGGAGGATGAAGATGGCACAGATAAAAACGCCGACCAATTTAATGCGCAGACGGCTTTTCTCGGTTGTTTTTGCGCTTATTATATTTGCCGCCGTGTATATCGGTCTGAAGCTGTTTGAAACCTCGGTAACAAAGTCGGAGTATTACCGCTCCAAGGCAAGCACACAGCAGCTCCGCAGTCTTGACATAAAGGCGAGCAGGGGCACGATTTACGACGTAAACGGAAACATTCTCGCCCAGAGCAGTACGGTCTGGACGGTTGTAATAAACCCCAACCACATCGAGGAATATGACGCAGAAAACCGTGAGCTGATATGCCGCAGACTTTCGCAGATTCTTGATGTTGACTACAACACGCTCCTGGAAAAAAGCAGGAACACGGAAAACGAGTACTATATAGTAAAAAACAAGGTAGACAAGGCCGAGCACGACATAATTGCGGAGTTTATAGAGGAGGCAGAGCTTTCCACTTTCTCCATAAGCCAGATTGAAAGCAGCAAGCGCATTTACCCCAACGACGAGCTTGCGGCGACGATAATCGGCTTTACGAACTACGACGGACAGGGCGTGTACGGCGTTGAGGCGTACTACGACGAATACCTGACGGGAACGGACGGTCTTGTTGTCACCGCAAAGTCGGCAGACGGCGGAGCAATGCCCTACGATTACGAAACACGCTACGACGCAACCGACGGCGACAGCGTGTATCTCACAATCGACGACGTAGTGCAGCATTATCTTGAAAAAAATCTTGAAACTACCGTGTCGGAAAATGCGGTTGCCAACCGTGCGACAGGTATTATAATGAACGTAAATACGGGCGCAATCATTGCGATGGCAACGTCGCCCGGCTACAACCTCAACAGCCCCTCGGAGCTTAACGACTTTGCGGCGGCGGAGCTTGAGGAATACAAGCTTGATTTGTACGAGGAGTACGGCGTGCTTTCCCCCGACGGAGAAATAACGACGGAGGACGGCGCAGTGGCGGCGGCGTCAAATACTGATACAGCCGATGAGCCTGCTGAAGGCGAAAACGGCGCAGACGACGATTCGGAGCCCGAAAAAACAAAAAAAGAGCTTATCGAAGAACTGCTCACGCAGAAAGAAGCGGAGCTCCGTGAGGAGCAGTGGAGAAACAAGGCGATTTCCGACCTTTATTTCCCCGGCTCGGTATTCAAGGTTATAACCTGCGCAAGCGCCCTTGAAGAGGAGGTTATAAACATAAATTCCGAGTTCTTCTGCGCAGGCAATGTAGAAATATACGGAACGAAAATCGAATGTTGGAACCCGGGCGGCCACGGCGTCAGAAATCTGACCGAGGCTATCACAGCGTCATGCAACCCTGCGTTTATCGACATCGGAACAAAGCTCGGCGCAAAGCTGTTCTCAAAGTATTTCGAGGCGTTCGGCTTTACGACGAAAACGGGAATAGACCTTCCCGCAGAAGTTAATTCGATTTACTGCTCGTACGACAATATGGGACCTGTCGAGCTTGCGTCCTCGTCGTTCGGACAGACGAACAAAATAACCGTTTTGCAGATGGCGTGCGCTTATGCGGCGGCGGTAAACGGCGGCTATCTCGTTCAGCCGCATGTCCTTGAAAAGATAGTTGACTGCAACGGAAACGTTGTAAAGAGTGCGGAAACGATTGTTCAGCGCCAGGTAATAAGCGAGGAAACCTCCAAGATTATGCGCCAGATTCTTGAGGACGTTGTTGAATACAACCAGGGTTCAAATGCCTATATCGCAGGTTACAAAATCGGCGGCAAGAGCGGCACGTCCGAAAAGCTGGACGAATACAGCTACCCCGCAATGCGGTATGTTTCCTCGTTCTGCGCATTTACCCCCGCAGACGACCCCGAATATATTATGATTGTAGCGGTTGACGAACCGCTCGGCGGAAAATACTACGGAAGTGCGGTTGCCGCACCTGTTGTTTCCGCAGTATTCAGCGAGTGCCTTGAAAGGCTCGGCGTGTACGCACAGTATACCGCAGAGGAGCTCGCACAGCAGGATACGACTGTTCCGAACGTATACGGAATGACGCAGATTCAGGCTACGACAAAAATCAACACCGAGGGTCTTGAAATCAAGTACATCGGCGATGAATCGGGCATTGTTCAGTACACAATCCCCGTTGTCGGAAGCGCAATTCCGAGAAACGGCACGGTATATGTATATATGGACGACAGCGAAACGCTTATGACGACCGTTCCCGATGTAATCGGAATGAGCGTTGCGCAGGCAAACAAGGCAATGGCGGAGGCAGGACTTAATATTTCGCTTTCGGGCGGTGCAGTAGAGAACGACAACGCAAAGGCGTCGTCGCAGTCGATATTCGCCGACCAGGAGGTTGCCGAGGGCACGGTTGTAGAGGTAGAGTTTATAGTAAACGACGAAACAGGCTGATATTGCAAATTTGACAGATTATTATTCGCACCGTCATATTTTTGGCGGTGCGAAAACCGCTATTTTGATACAGATTGCGCCGTCCGTGAGGTCGGCGGGAAAGAAAATGCACGAAACGAGGTGAGCTGATGCGACTGTATGATATAAGTGCCGAAGCAGAGCGTCAGGGCGTGTCCGACTGCGATGTGACAGGGATAACCGACAATACGGGAAAAATGCTTGAGGGCAATATTTTTGTATGTATAGAGGGAAAGAATTTTGACGGACATTCGGCGGCGGCCGAAATGCTGGAAAAGGGTGCGGCGGCGGTAGTCGTATCGCACGACCTCGGCCTTGAAAGACAGATTGTCGTTTCCGACACGAGAGCTTATTTTGCGGCGCTTGCCTCCGCATATTACGGACATCCGACGAAAAGGCTGAAGCTGCTCGCAGTTACGGGCACCAACGGCAAAAGCACCATTGCGGGCATAGTAAGCCAGATGCTCGGAATTATGGGGCATAAGTGCGGCTGTATCGGCACGGTGGGATATGACGTTTGCGGAAAGGTGTACGAGGCGCATCTCACAACCCCCGCTCCCATGGATTTATACCGCTATTTTGCGGAAATGGTCGAAAACGGTGCGGAGTACTGCATTATGGAGGCGTCCTCGCAGGCGCTTTCGCAGAGAAGATTTGCACAAGAGCGCTTTGAGTGCGGAATATTCACAAATCTCACGCAGGACCATCTTGACTGGCATGGTACGATGGAGAACTATTACAAGGCGAAAAAACTGCTTTTCGGAATGACCGAGAGGGCGGTAATAAACACCGACGACAGGTACGGCGAAAGGCTCGCAAAAGAAATAAAGGGCGCAAAAACCTGCTCGGTGACAGGGCTCGGCGACTATTTTGCGATGAATATAAAGCTTTCCGACTCGTGCGTTAAGTATTGGATAAGCTCAACGACGGAGGAAAAGTCCTATCCCGTGACATTCGGTATGCCGGGAAAATTCAACGTTGCAAATTCGCTGGCGGCGATAGCGGCGTGCGTCGAAATCGGATTTCCGTTTGAGGAATGCGTAAAGGCGGCGGCGGAATGCGTCGGCACAACAGGCAGAAGCGAGGTTATTTACAGCGGGGAGTTTACGGTTATGAGCGACTATGCCCATACCCCCGACGCACTTGAAAAAATCCTGCTGTCGGTTAAAAGCTTTGCCCGCAAACGTATAATATGTCTTTTCGGAGCGGCGGGGGAGCGTGATGCGACCAAGCGCAGAGCGATGGGAAAAATCGTGGCACGGTACGCCGATTACGCAGTTGTCACCTCCGACAATCCGAGATTTGAGGACCCGGACGAGATAATAAAGCAGGTTATGAGCGGCTTTGGCTCGGGGGATATAACAAGCGTGCCCATAACGGACAGACGTGAGGCAATCGCTCACGCTCTCGCAGAGGCGGAAAGCGGCGATATTGTCCTGTTGTGCGGCAAGGGTCACGAAACGTACCAGGTTATCGGCGACGACTACACGGATTTCGACGAGCGGAAAATCGTTGCGGAGATTATGGCGGAAAAGGAGAATAAAACGGAATGATATGGATTTATGTTGCGGTTACGGTGATTTCATTCGCCGTGACGGCGCTGCTCGGCTTTGTGATTATACCGATTCTGCATAAGCTCAAGTTCGGTCAGACAATTCTCGACATCGGCCCCGCATGGCATAAGGAAAAAAAGCAGGGTATCGCCACAATGGGCGGCTGGATGTTCATTATCGGCTCGCTTGCGGCATTCGTCAGCGGTATCGTGCTTATGTATACGACGGGTCTGCTCAGCTTTGACATGATAGGCAACGCAGATTTCGTCAAGGGCGTCAGCGGTATGCTTATGGCGCTGTGCTTCGGCTTTATCGGATTTCTTGACGATTTCATAAAGGTAAGGAAAAAGCAGAACGAGGGTCTGACTGCGGGTCAGAAGATAATCCTCCAGGTGCTCGTTATAGCGGCGTATTTTACCGCTCGTGTAATTTCGGGCGACACCTCTACGGTTATCACAATCCCGTTCCTCTGTCAGCTTGATTTGTCGTATTTCTACTATGTGCTTATGGGGCTCGGCATTCTTTACCTCGTAAACGCAGTAAACCTTACCGACGGCATTGACGGGCTTTGTTCGTGCGTGACGTTTGTATACATGGCGGCATTTCTTGTTATCTGTGCTATGGCACAGCTTACGGAGCTTTCGCTTGTAGCTGTTTCGGTCGGCGCAGGCTGCCTCGGTTTTCTTGTATGGAATTTTCACCCCGCAAAGGTGTTTATGGGCGATACGGGCTCGCTGTTCCTCGGCGGAGCGGTCGTAGCTCTCGGTATCGGCGCTCACGCTGAGGTGCTGATGATTATAGCGTCGGCAGTATATATCTGGGAGGCGCTGACGGTGCTTATCCAGATGACTTATTTCAAAATTACACACGGCAAGCGTCTTTTCAAAATGACGCCTATCCATCACAGCTTTGAAAAGAGCGGCTGGAAGGAAGAAAAAATATGCGCCGTATTCTCTCTGCTTGCATTGCTTGCGGGAGCGGCGGCAGTACTTCTTCAGCAGGGTATGTAATAAAAACAGGGTTTAAGGAGTGGAGCTGAATGGCTGTTATGTTTGGCAGGAATGTAAAAAAGAATAGTACAGCCTCAAGGGAAACCGTCCGTGAAATGCCGCCGAGCGTGCATAGAAACACAGGCGTTTCTCCCGACGGTCCGCCCATAAGCAAAGCGGCGCAGGAGCAAAGACGGCTCGCCGAACGCAGGCGCATAGAAAAGCAGCGTGCCATGCGTGGAGCGGCGGCACGCCCCGCACAGGCCACGTCCGCACGTCCCGCACCGCAGGGTTCTGATAATATGCGCCGTGCAGGCGCAGTTCAGCACAAGCGCCCCATTCCCAACGGAAAAAGAAGAACGCCGAGGGCAGTGCCTATCGGCGAGAAAAAGCCGAAGATAAGAATGAGCAAGCCGAGGGACAGACAAAAATGGTTCCTTTTAGGCACACGCTTCGACTATCCGTTTTTCTTTATCGTAATGATTATGATAGGCTTCGGGCTGGTTATGCTGTTCTCGGCGAGCTATGCGGTTGCCTACAACTCTACGGGCGACAGCTTTTACTACCTCAAGCGACAGCTGATATTCCTCGGAATAGGCTTTGCGGCGATGATAGGCGTTTCGCTTTTCAACTACGAGCTGCTGCGCACGAAGGTAGTTCTGATAGGAATAACGCTTTTCAGTACGGCGCTCATGCTGTTCGTTAAGGTCGGCGGTACGACGCTCGGCGGCTCGGAGCGATGGATTACAATAGGCGAAATCACAATCCAGCCGTCGGAAATTCTGAAGCTTGCGGTTATCATTATTCTTGCGTACTATCTTGAACTGAAATACGAAAATCTCGGCGATTTTAAAACGGGCTTTATCCCCGCCGCTGTTATAATAGTTTTTGCATGCGGACTTGTTGCGATACAGCCTCATATTTCGGGTACGATTATTATTTTCGTGCTTGCGCTCACGCTTCTTCTCGTAGGCGGTGCAAAGGTTTCGCACATTCTTCTCCTTATCGTTGCGGCGGCAATCGGAGCGGTATTACTGCTCACGCTGCTTAATGCGCTCGGCTTCTCATATTTTGAGGCACGACTGTTAAGCTTCCGGGACCCCGAGGCAGACATCCAGAAAGACACATTCCAGACTTACCAGTCACTGCTTGCGATTGGCTCGGGCGGCGTGTTCGGGCTCGGTCTTGGCAATTCACGTCAGAAATATCTCTATCTCCCTGCGGCGCAGAACGACTTTATTTTTTCGATTATCTGCGAGGAGCTGGGAATAGTCGGAGCGGTATTCGTTATACTGCTGTTCGTGGTATTCGTTGCCAGAGGCTTTTATATCGCCGTTAAGTCGGTCGATAAGTTCGGAATGCTCATAGCCGTCGGAATAAGCGTACAGATAGGCTTGCAGGCGCTTATGAATATTGCCGTTGCCTGCAACGCTATGCCGAATACGGGTATCTCATTGCCGTTTTTCAGCTACGGCGGAACGGCGCTTATCCTCCAGATGGCGGAAATGGGTCTTGTGCTCAGTGTTTCAAGAAAGGCGGCTATTGACTGATGAAATTTCTTTTTGCGGCGGGCGGAACAGCGGGTCATATCAACCCTGCGCTAGCAATCGCTGACAAGTTAAAATATGTACTTCCCGAAAGCGAGATAAAATTCGTCGGCACGCCCGAGGGCATGGAGGCGAGGCTCGTCGTAAAGGCGGGGTATGATTTCGTGCCGATAAGAATGGCGGGCTTTCAGCGCAGACTGACACTCAATAACGTAAAACGCAACATCAAGGCCGCAAAGCTTTATTTCGACGCAAAAAAAGCGGCAAAAAAGCTGATAGGCGAATATATGCCCGACGCAGTCATCGGAACGGGCGGATATATTTCGGGAATAATCCTCGGCACAGCGGCGTCGATGGGCATTAAAACCGCAACGCACGAGAGCAATTCGTTCCCCGGCGTCGCTACGAAAATGCTTGCGAAAAAGGCTGACAAGGTTTTCGTTGTATCGGAGGATACTCTTGCGCACCTCCCCCGAACGGACAACTGCATAGTTACGGGCAATCCGCTCCGTTGCGGCGTACCTATCGAGGACAGGGAAACGGCGAGAAAAAAGCTCGGCCTGCCCGAGGGCATGACGGTCCTTTCATTCGGAGGCAGTCTTGGCGCAAATCGTATAACCGAGGCTGTAATTGAAATGATAAAGTGGGAAAACAAAAAGGGGAACATCAACCATATCCACTCCTACGGCGGCAACGGCAGAGAAATGTTCGAAAAGCTGCTTGACGAGGGCGGCGTAAAGATAAATCCCGAGAGAACACGCCTGCTTGAATATATCGACAATATGTATACCTGCATGGCGGCGGCCGACCTTATTATCGCAAGGGCGGGAGCGATGACCCTTACGGAGATACAGGAAATCGGACGTGCGTCCGTGCTTGTTCCGTTTCCGTATGCGGCGGAAAATCATCAGTACTACAACGCTCTGACGATGCAGAAAAACAACGCCGCAGCTCTCATAGAGGACAAGGATTTCACAAAGGCGAAGGCGCTCGAAACGCTCAGCTACTACTACGAGCACCCCGCAATTCTTGAGGTTATGAGCGAGAATGCGAAAAAACTTCGGGTAAGCAATTCGGCGGATATTATCGTCAGCGAGATACTTGACATGCTGAAAGACGACAAAAATCAGCAATAATCGTATAATTTATATATAATATTACAGAGCGTATAACACTTTGGCTTGAAAACGGCACATTTTGTTCATATGCAGCAAAATGCGTGCACATTGTCAGGACAAGGCCTTTCTGCATAACATAAAGCATAAATCGTGCTTTGTGTTCAGAAAGGGTGTTATATATGAACGAACAGAAAATCATAATTCAGGGCGGCAGACGTCTTGAGGGCGAAATAACCGTCCAGGGCTCAAAGAACAGCGTTCTGCCCATTCTTGCGGCGACAGTGCTGTGCAAGGGCGAATGCACGCTTTTCAACTGTCCGTGCATAACCGACTGCGACAGCTCGTGCAGGATTTTGTCGGGACTGGGCTGCAAATGCAGGCGGGAAATGAGCTGCGTTTCGGTCTGCGGCGACAGGCTTTCGGGAACAAGCATTCCCTCTCCGCTTATGCGGGAAATGCGGTCGTCGATAATTTTTCTCGGCGCAGTCCTCGGCCGCACGGGACATTGCAGGCTTTCATTCCCGGGCGGCTGTCAGATAGGCACACGTCCGATTGATTTTCACATCGGCGCATTCAGAAAAATGGGCGCCGAAATAACGGAAAACCACGGTTATCTTGAATGTGCGGCTCCGAGGGGCCTGCACGGCGAAAAAATAACATTCCCGATTTCCTCCGTCGGTGCAACCGAAAACGTAATGCTTGCAGCGGTGCTTGCGGACGGCGTTACGGAAATACATAATGCGGCGAGAGAGCCCGAAATACAGTCGCTTGCGGATTTTCTCCGTGCGTGCGGCGCAAAAATAAAGGGCGACGGGGAAAGCACGGTTTATATAGAGGGCGTGCGTGAGCTGTCGGGAGCGGAATACACCGTTCCTGCCGACAGAATTGCGGCGGCGACCTATATGTGTTGTGCGGCGGTGACGAGAGGCGAGCTTGTGCTGTCGTCGCTTGACGGCTGCGAGCTTGGAATGATAGTGCCTGTTCTGGAGCAGATAGGGTGCAGTGTTTACAGCTTCGGAAACGGCTCGGTATATATAAATGCCAAAAGACCGCTCAAGGCTCCGCCTACCATTCGGACCACGCCTCACCCGGGTTTCCCGACCGACGCACAGCCGCCGTTCATGGCGTTGTGCAGTACGCTTTCGGGAACGAGCGTGTTTGTTGAAACCGTGTTCGAGAACAGGTACAGGCATGTATCGGAGCTGACAAGGCTCGGAGCGAAAATAAACGTGGAGGGCAGAGTGGCGCTTGTAGAGGGCGTGCCGACGCTTTCGGGCGCAGAGCTTGAGGCGACAGATCTGCGGGGCTGTGCGGCGCTTGTTACGGCGGGGCTGTTTGCCGACGGTGTTACGAAAATAAGCAATTACGAATATATAGACAGAGGCTACGAGCAGATAGAAAAAAATCTGCGGAGCGTAGGCGCCGATATACGCAGGGGCGTGTAGCGGCACAAGGACGTAGAAAGGAGGCGGAGCATGCCCGAGTTTCACAGGCTTAATAAAAGCAAGACGACGGAAATGAGCCGTGAGGAGCTTAACGCAAAACTGCGGGAAGAGGCGGGGAGAGAACGCCCCAAGCCGAAAGAAAGCAAGACGGAAAGCAGAAAACAGCAGAAAATATCCGAAAAGACAAAAAAGCAGATGCCGCCTACAAGTCCTGCGAGAAAGAAAAAGGACGAGGAGCGTGCAGCGGCAGAAAAGGCACAGCTCAAGCAGAAGAAGAAGGAACAGAAAAAGCGCAGGCGAAAAAAGAATTACAGCGCCTACTATATAATGATGCTGACGGTGACGGCGCTGGTGTTTGCGCTGCTGTCGGTGACGGTGCTGTTCAACGCCGAGCAGATTGTAATTGAGGGCGAGAGTATTTACAGCAACGAGCGTATAATCGAAGTCAGCGAGCTGAAAATCGGCGATAATCTCGTGAGGCTGAATACTGCGGCGGTCGAAAACAGGCTGTTCAACACGCTTGTCTGCATAGACGGCGTAAAGGTCGAAAAATCATTCCCCGCAACGATAAAAATTGTAATCGAAGAAGCGGTGCCGATGGTCAATATCCATTACAAGGGCAAGTACTACATTATGTCCTATCGCAACCGTGTCATAGAAATCAGCAATTCGCCCAAGGACTGCGTGCTTATCAAGGGTTATGTGCCCGTGGAGGGCATAGAGGTCGGCGACGAGATGAAAACCGTCGAGGAAAACCAGACCGAGCTCGTCAACGAAATTGTTGCGCTGCTTGAGGAAAACGGCTTTGAAAATATAAAAGAAATCGACATTTCCGACGAGCTGAACATTTTAATCAACTACGAGGACAGAGTTAAAATCCAGCTCGGCAACTCACAGCAGCTTGACGAAAAGATATACAAGGCAAAGTGGCTTATCGACAAGGAAATCGACCCCAACGAAAAGGTTACGCTGAACATTTCCAACGTTGACCGTGCCGTTGCCCGTCCTATCGTCAACACTATCCCCACGACAACAGCTCCGCCCGAGCCGGATGAGCCCGAGGAGGATACTTCTGAGCCCTCTGCGGAGGCATAAAATGGTTTTTCGGCACGAAAATCGGCGCAATTATTTACAGATTTATCAAAAATAGCGTTCTGATACAACATTTAGTGTGCCAAATGCTAAAATGTACAAAATATAAACTTTTTTTCAAAAAACTATTGAAATTGTTGCAAAAATCTGTTACAATAAATACGGTTGTAAAAATATCTTCAGTATGTATAAAAAATCGGAGGTGCAAGCATGGCAATCGAAATTGATGAAGAAGGCTTCGCAGTAGAAAGTGAGGCACCCGAATTCGACCATCTTGATGAAAGCGCTGTTTATGGCGTTGAAATAAAGGTTTTCGGTGTCGGCGGCGGCGGATGCAACGCTCTTGAGCATATGGCAAAGAGCGGTATGAAGGATCCGCAGAGATCGAACGCAGACGATGATGTAAATATCGAGTTCGTAGCGGTAAATACGGACGTTGCTGCGCTCAAGAACAAGGATAAGACTCTTATGCGCCGTGTTCAGATCGGACGCAAGTGCGCAAAGGGCAGAGGCGCAGGCGGCAGACCCGAGGTTGCTGCTGAGGCTGCTCGTGAGGACAGAGATGAAATCGAGAAATACCTCAAGGGTGCTTCTCTCGTATTTATTTCCGCAGGTATGGGGGGCGGTACGGGTACAGGCGCAGCTCCTGTTGTTGCCGAAATCGCACAGGAAATGGGTATTCTTACCATAGGTGTTGTTACAAAGCCGTTCGAGTTTGAGCGTGAGCAGAAGATGAACCAGGCTATGAAGGGTATCGACGAAATGCGCAAGCACGTTGACGCTCTCGTTATCATCCCCAACCAGCGTCTTTTAAAGCTCAACGAAAAACAGCTTACATTCCAGCAGGCATTTGCTATGGTTGACGACGTTCTTCTCCGTTCGGTAAAGATTGTTTCCGACATGGTAAACAAGACATCGTTCATCAATACTGACTTCTCCGACCTCTGCACAGTTGTCAAGGACGCAGGCGACGCACATATCGCTATCGGTATGGGCTCGGGCGACAAGAAGGTTGACGACGCAGTACAGCAGGTTGTAAACAGCCCGCTGCTTGAAACATCCATTGCAAACGCAGGCAGACTGCTCGTTCACGTTACAATTTCGCAGGATACGCTTATTACAGACGTTGACGAGGCAATGAAGAAGATTACAGAGGCTTCCGACCCCGACGCACAGATTATCATTGGCGCAAACTACGGCGGCAGCGAGATGAAGGATTCTATGGTTATTTCCGTTATCGCTACATGCTTTAAGGAAGATAACGGCGCAAGAGTCCGCACATCCGAGACCTCCGCATTCGGCTCCGAGGCTCCCAAGTCCGCACCCACCGACCTCGCAGGCATTATTTCGCAGAGCGACTTCGGTAGCAGCGACGACACATTCGGCGACCTTGAAGAGCTTTTCAAGAGAAGACACTGATAATTGCACGGCATATCGTAAATTTACCCCGCAGTAAGGCGATACTCATACAGAATATTAAAAAGCCACTTTTGATACTGATGTCGAAAGTGGCTTTTTGTTGCTTATGGCGTTGATTTTTGTGTTATATCTGTTACATTCGATTTGATGAATAAGAATTTGTGGAGGTAAAAAATGCTACATATGGTAATTGAACAAACATACAAATACCCAATGCGTATGAAGTACAATCATGAAACAGGAAAATTTATAGAAAGCAAATACAACTCCTTACAGTATGAAAGAAAGTTCACCAAACCGTATGGATGGATAAAAGAGTCAGGAACGCCGCCTTTTCCTCATTGGGATTGTATTTTAATGACAAATACAGAATATGAATTGGGCGATGAAGTAGAAATTAAGATAATAGGTATGTTCAAAAGAAAAGATTTTGACCATAAATATGTAGTTGTTGAGGCTGACAGAGATATAAGCGATATTATAGAACTTTTGGATTCTGAAATTGATGAACTAAAAAAATTATATCCTCGGATTGATGAAGGCGAAGGATGGTTTGGAAAAGATGAAGCGGATTATTGCATGAAAAATCATAAGAAAGCCTTGTAGGATTATAATATTATACTTCATTCCTTTAACGACAAATTCCAATTTATCTGTGAGAGTTAAAATAACCCGTGAAAAAACTTCACGGGTTATGCTTTTATAACTGCCCGCATATTAGTGTGGGTGCGGTACAGAAGTATTGTGTAACCCTGCCGTTTTTCCTGTTCCGATAAAGCAGAATGTTTTAAAA
>JAZNLN010000148.1:0-24018 GCA_045579125.1 Ruminiclostridium sp. | reverse complement strand
TTTGATGATATTTGCAATCTGAGCTGATGAGTTATTGATTTCTTCCATAGCATCCATCATCTGCTTCATCTGAGCGTTACCGCTTTCGATAAGCTGCTGAGCTGTTAATGAATTGTCACTTGCAACTCTTGCGTTTTCAGCATTGCTGCGAACCTTAAGAGAAATTTCTTCAATTGTTGAGCTGAGCTGTTCTACGGCTGTTGCCTGAGTTGTAGCACCCTGTGAAAGCGCCTGTGCACCTTGTGCAACCTGACCTGAACCGCTTGAAACCTGTGTACTGCTTGAATTGATATCCTGCATAATATCGTTGAGAGCAACGATGATATTATCTATAGCGTTTTTGAATTCAACAAAGTCACCCTGATAATCAGCATCTGTCTTGACATCGAGGTTACCATCAGAAATGTTTTTAAGAACTCTTGAAGTGTCATCTGTTACGGCGCTGATTGACGAAATAGCGTCTGAAAGCGATTCCTCGAGAAGCTGGGTTTCATCTCCTCTTTTATTTGAAGGAACAGGAGAATGGAAATCGCCTGCTGCGAGAGCTTCAAGCCTGTCTGAACAATGAGAGATAGATGATGTCATTTTGTTTGCAACATATGTTGCAACGATGAGTTCAAGAATTGTAATGAACACACCGAGAGCCGCTGTTACAAGAATAATAACAAGCGGAGAATGAGTCAGATCGGTTGTTCCGATAATTACAGCAAATATACCCATTATCAATGAGCATACTGCAACCGAAATTATTCCAAGCCTCATTATTCTTGCTTTTATACTTGTCTTCAATTTTTTATTCGCCATGCAAAAACACCTCTTGTCGCTCTGAAATGAGCGTTTAATAATTCAGATGAAAATAGGAAATACCTATCCATCTACGATTATACTACAACATTTGGTATTTGTCAACAACTTTGCACATATTTGTATAAAAACACTCATTGATTATCTGATTTTTTGTAATCATCATATATAAATTTTTCCCCGTTTTTGCTGTATACAGAGAGTAATATCCGCTTTTTGAAGCCCAAAACCACTATAAGTTGGTAATGTTTTCGTCAAATAGCACAATATATAGTTTTATTTTTTTAGAAAATGCCGTTTTTTCGGATTTTTGACGATTTTTGTATTGCATTTTATACAATTCGTGATATAATATACTATATATAATTATAGGTATATTTTTTCGAGATAAAATAAATCAAAAATTTTTGAGGATGGTGGATATTTTGAATAAGTTTGACATTCTGACGGAAAAACTTATCAAAGCGGGAAAATCTCATAGTCTTTTGAGAATTCCTGCGTTTATTGCGGTTATGATGGTTGTTCTTGCCGAAGGCATCTACGAAATCGGAAGAAAGATATCGCATTTTCTTTTCAAGAGAAAATTCTTATCAAAGGCGCTGTCATTGGCAGTAGCCTGGTTGATGTTTGCGCCTTTCTATCAGCCTGCGGTGATTTACGCTACGGAAGGAATGTCACAATCTTCGGAATCTTCGGAATCTTCGGAAGAAACAACAATTCCCGAACAGACTGCTGAAGAAACAACAGCTCCCGAGGAATCGGATTCTGAAGAAACAACAGCGCCTTCAGAAGAAACAACAGCGTCAGAATCATCAGATACATCATCCCCTGAAGAAACGATTGTTCCCTCAGAAACAACTGTTCCCGAGGAAACAACCGAAGAAACAGGCGACACTTCTGTTACACCGTCAGAAACAGAAATGCCCGAAGAAACAGAAATACCTGAGGAAACAACTGTCCCCGAAGAAACAACAACAGAAGAAACCACTCCTCCTCTTATGATGATGTCAGTTGCTCCCGCAAGAACAATTGAGATAAAGACTTTCGATCAACTCGAATATTTCCTTTCAAACAAAGACTCTGACGGAAACTCTGTGGATTCTGAAGGAAACCCTATAGATAACTCGAATGCACATGTTATTCTGAAAAACGATATTGATGGTAACGAAAGAACTCTCTCTGTTATGCCATCATTCAGCGGAACATTTGATGGTCAAGGATATGTTATAAAGAATGTTACATTTGGTCGAACAACTTTAACCAAAGACTCTGTTGATGATAAGGTTCAAATGTTTTCCGGTATGTTCAAAAATTTTAACGGAACAATGATAAATGTCGGGTTCGACACAGTTAAGGCATATACCAATTCTTCCTATGGTCGTGCAGCGGTTGTTGCCTATGAAGGAAGCGGTGAGATATATAACTGTTATATCGCAAACTCAACTATAAAAGCACCAAAAGGCACAGTAGGCACATTCGGACACCCAGACCCAAGCGCAAGCTTTTCTGTTTTTAATTGTCATGTCAATGGCAATGCAGACCTTGACGCCCTCAATAACAACGCAGAAGGAAACGGTTGGAAACCATGGTATAAAGATACTGCGCCCAATTATTCTAATCATGGATGCCCCTCGATGAAACCGACAATTTCTGTTGAGTTCTATAAATCTGATGGAGTAAGGTTTGAAGACGATGACCTTTCGTTTACAACAGCTGAAGGAACAGCCAACGCCGATACATATGCTATTGTTTTAGAAAACGAAAATGGAAACAAAATTCTTCTTCCTGATGAGCAACCCAGCCCTAAGGGTAAAAAATTTATGGGTTGGGCTCTTGAATCTGATTTAGACCCCGAAAATCCCGAAGATGCTGCTAAAATTCTGGTATATAAAGACGCTGATTCATATGGCAGCGCATCATACGAACCACATACCGCAAAATCGGCTTATGTTAAAACGGTTAACGGAAAAGAAGTCATTCAGCTCTATGCTGTATGGGGTTTCAATCCTTCATATACACTCTCGTTCCTTGACCACGCAGGAAACAAGATTGACCTTGATCCCGATGAAAACACAGAGCGATACGAAACCGATTCTATAGACGCGGGAACAAAATTTTCAGGCCCCTTCCCTCAGACAACTTACCCTGATGGATACGAATCAGACGGTTGGTACAGAACAGATACAGGCGCAGAATGGATATTAGAAGAGTCTACTATGCAAAGAAGCGAATATGTCTTTGATGAAACTCTTGATGAAAACGCAGAGCAACCGCCTAAAGAGATAGAACTCAGAGAAAAAATCAAAGAAATAGAATACACAATAACTCTTGATGGCGCAGAAGACGAAGAATTCAATGAAGAAATTCCCACTAAATACACAATAACAACAGACACCTTCACTATTCCTAATCCTGAAAGAACAGGTTATACATTCATAGGTTGGAAAAACGGCGATGCCGATCCTGATAACAGTTACGAAGTAACAATCGGCTCAACAGGAAATATTACTCTTACTGCACAATGGGAAATAATCACATATTCGATAACTTATAATATTCCTAACGCCAATTGGGTTGAAGAAAACGGATTTATTCTTGATAATTTCATTTCTTATAACATAAAAGACGGAATTGTTCTTCCTACAGAACAGAATATTCACAGAGATTACTATGAATTCAAGGGTTGGAAGATTTCAGGAGAATGCACTCAGAATGGTAATACAGTAACAAGTATTCCTTCGGGAACATACGGAAACGCTGTTGCTACTGCGGTATGGTCTCCTAAGCCATATGACATAACATATGTTCATATAGATACCGAAAGAGAGGGTAATGATAAAACTCCCGAATATTCGCCCGTTACAAATAACAGCCCTGTTAAATACGATGTTGAAAATCACGAGATAATACTTGATACTCCTACTTGCTCCGGTTATACATTCCTCGGTTGGGAATATGATGGTCAGACCTTCAACGGCGGAGATACAATTACTCTTCTCGAAGGCAGTACGCTCCCTGAGGGAATTGTAATCACAGGAAAATGGGAACCGACGGAATATAATGTTACAAAGTTTGATGCCAACGGCGGCGTATGGCGTGATGGTTATAATCCTTCAACCAATACAACATATACAATAACAACAGGATTTACTCTTCCCGATAGCAGTAAAATCAAAAAAGATTGTTATGAATTCGAGGGTTGGCAGGTTTCAGCAGAAGGTTATAAAGGTGGCGAAGAATCTGTTTACGCTATTCCGAAAGGAACATACGGAGACACTACGGTTACTGCTGTCTGGGATCCGATAAAGTATGATATTACCCTTGCTGGAGTTGACGGAATTGATGAACCTTTATCTATACCATCCGAATATGACATAACAGACGCTTTTCTGCTTCCTACTCCGACTAAAGAAGGATATGATTTTCTTGGTTGGAAGGCTGTTGCTGACGGTTATGACAACAACGGCAACTTCCCACAAGATGATTATGTTGCAGAATTCAAAAACAATTTCGGTAATGTAACTCTTACCGCAGAATTCAAGATAAAGGAATATACCGTTTCGTTTGATACAAATGGAGGAACTCCCGAAATTGCAAGCGTTACGGCAAAACACGGAACTCTGATAAGCGCTCCGTCACAAACCCTTACAAAAGAGGGTTATGACTTTACAGAAAAATGGTTTGTCGATGGAGAATGCACCGAAGAATTTGATTTCTCTGAACCTATAAAATCAGATATGACCATTTATGCAGGTTGGGAAATTCAGAAATTCAATGTGATATTCGCTAATGCGGACACTGATGATATAACAGATGTTCCTTACGGAAGCACAATAGACAGACCTGCAAATCCCGAAAAAGCGTCAACAGAAGTTGATGGAAAAATAACAAATTATCGTTTCCTTGGTTGGTTCTCTGACGCGGGATGCACTAAAGTATTTGATTTCTCTACTCCTATAAAATCAGATACAACTGTTTATGCAAAATGGCTTGATTATACCGAAGATAAACCGCTGACACTTTATAACATTTCATATAAAGCAAATACTGATTCTGAAGATACTTTTTCAATCGGAGATTTTGCAAAAGGCGAACAGATTATTCTTCCCAAAGTTCCCGATGACACAATAAATCACAAGGTATTCAAGGGATTTGTTATTGACGGAGATACTTCTGCAAAACCTGTTGTTTACAAAGCAGGAAGTGTATTTACTGTTGGTGATAAAGATGTTATGTTCATCGTTGTATGGGATACCGAAAAACACACTGTAACCTTTAACAGCGACGGCGGAACAGAAATTGCTCCTCAGGTAATTGAATACAACCAGAAAGCAACTGCTCCTTCTTGTGAAAAACGAGGATTTATCCTTAAAGGTTGGTTTACCGAAGACGGAACACAGTTCTCATTTGATACGCCAATAACAGAAGATATTGTTCTTAAAGCAGAATGGGAAGAAATTGTTATTCCCGAAACTCCTGTAAGACCAGGCTCATCAGGCTCATCGGGAGTTAAATATGACAAGACAATAAGAATAACCGATATTCCCGATGGAATTACCGCTCCTGCGGAATTATTCAAAGCAACTACCGATATGGATAATTTCAGTTCTTCGATAGATGTAAGAATTACAAACGCATCCGAATCCGCAGAAGACGAACTTATAAGACTCCTCAGATTACAGACAAACATTCCTGATGAAGATATTTTCATATTCGATATCTCGCTTTACGAAAGAGGAACAGACAGAAAAATAACCTTACCCGAAGATACAACGATTTCGCTTACTATTCCTGTTTGCGATAAGTTTACATCAAATCTTGAAAAGGTAAGAATTGTTTCTGTTCACGAAGGAAAACTTGTTGTTTATCCCGAACCTTATATCTCATCTTCAGGAAGACATCTTCTTGTAAACTTCTCATCAGACAAATTCTCTACATTCGCATTTGTTCTTGACAAAAACGATGAAATTACTGATCTTTCAGCATCTGCGCCTTCGGCTATCGCCGCTGAAATGATGCTTTATACTCCTCCCGCTATGATACCTGCTATGAGCGGAATTATAGTAAACGGAAAGACAAGACTCAGAATTTCAAGAAAGAGAAAAGTTTATAAAGTTGTAACTAAGTTCCATTAAAATCAAAAAAGCACCGTTTAAATAAATAACGGTGCTTTTTATTTAGTTTCGCAAAAACAAAAAGTGCAAGGATAAGGGGCGATAGACATAAAGAAGTAAATCCAGAGAAGAGTTGTTTTTCTTCTCTGGATTTTATTTTATATTCAGTTGGATAAATTGGGATTTGTTGCTCCAACAAACTGAAATTCGTTAATTAGCATATCTTGGGTCGAGCAAAGGTTTTCCGTCCTTATCGACCAACACTGTGAGTCCACCTATATTGGTCCAATGAGCTAATAAATACTGAACCCCTGTCTCTTTGTCAACAATGATACGAGTTCCTTCCATAAGACCTTTCTTTTCAATAATTTCAAACCTGTTATCCATTGCGTTTTCCTCCTTCAAATTCTTATTTATCGTTGAGTTGATTATAACATATTTTCCGCATAAAATCAATGGCATAAGCAGCGCAAAGCCACTTTGGACACAATATCAAAAGTGGCTTCGTAATACTTCTGTATAACTATTGAACTTACGACTGCGGGATTAGCTGTTTGTTATAAAGGCGGCGGAATTGCCTGAGGGGCTATCTTCAGGCGTTCTGCTATATGTTTACCTCTGCATTTATTTCCGATGTGCCGACGATTTTCGTGTCGCCGTATTTTGTGCCGACTTCAATGCTGCGTTCGCCCGACGCCTGTTCAACGTCAATTCGGCAGCTGTCAACGAAAATCGAGCCGCTGCCGTCGGTGTCGCCGATTGAGGCTATGCAGTCGCCCTCTGCCTTGCAGAAAAGCGTGGAATGCTTCAGCTTAATCAGAACGTCGCCCTCTACCGAGCCGAGCGCCGCACCACGGCGGGTCTTTATGCCGAGCTTTATGTCAGCGTTTTCTGCCGAGATAATGCCTGTGCCGTCGTTCATTGCGCCGACACCCATTGCTTCCTTGCCCGAGGCGGATAATTCGATGTTTCCGCAAAGGCGTATGTCGCAGGCGCCGTCAAATGTGCCGATACCAACGGTGTTTTCGCCTGTATTGCAGATTTTAAGCATGCAGTTTTCTCCGACGGATACCCTCGCATTGCCCTCGTAGTTGCCCGCCGCAAGAGATTTTACGCCCGACGCAAGCAGCGAAATCGTGCCCTTTTTGAGATTTACCTCGGAGCCTGTCGGATTTTCGCCGCCGCCTATGCAGACGCTTCTGTCGCCGTTGGCGTTGACCTCAAGTCTGCCGTCGATGTCGATTTCTATGTTGCCGTACTTCGATTCGAAATTGCCGCCGATACCCGTTCCGTTGTTGTGGTCGGCGTTGATGAACAGTGTGCCGTCGCCCGTAATGCGGAGCGATGAGCTTTCGGGAACGTAAATTCCCTCGTAGGAGATGATATTTTTGCCCTCAAGCACAATTTCGACAGAGCTCTGTTCGCCGATTATGATTGTCGGACGGAGTACGCCTCTGATGTTTACGTTCGAAAGCGTGAGCTTCGTTGCGAGGTTGTTTTCCGTGCGCACGTTTATGTTGACTGCGCTTGACGTAACGCCACGGATAACTGCCGATTCCGTGTCTATAACAATATCCGTGTATTTCTTTTCCGCAAGCTTCAGCAGATTTATGTCGCTTTCCGTCTTGCTCATATACGCCTTGCTGAACTCGTTGTCGGGCTTTTCAAGGTTGGTTTTTACGATAGCGGACTGCACCTCGTGCGGTATGCTGCATACTACAACCGACTGCGGGCGGGAAGTGAAAAAGCCCTGGATAAGGTCTACCCCCGCACGGATTACCCATTTCATTTCGGGCAGATTTTCAACGCCCTCGGCGAGAACGAGTATGCCGTTGGTTTTGCAGAAAGCTATGTATCCCGAAACAAGCTGCTGCTTGTTGTAGTCGTGGTCAATGTCGCTGATGAGCTGCTGGTCAAGCTTTACATAGTCGGGGAGCGCACGCAGCAGGCTCGACGAGTTTGCATAGCCCGAGCCGAAGTCGTCTATGGCGATTTCGCTTCCGAGACGCTCGTATCTTGTGCGGATTGTGCCGAGGATTTCGTCGGTCAGCTCCGTCTGCTCGGTTATTTCGATTACAACCTTGCTGAAAAGGTCGCCGAAACGTTCGATAAGCTCGTTTACGTCCTCGCTTGTGAGAATTGCTCCGGGAATGCTGTTGATGAATATTTTTTTGTCGTCAAACATTCCCTCGTGCTCGGAAATGAGCGAGAGAACGTTCGTGAACGTTGCTTTTTCGATGTCGTACAGCTTGCCGTGCCGTTTCGCCATTTCAAGAAACTTGTTGGGGGAGATGTGCGTGTCGCCCTCAATGCGCATGAGTGCCTCGTAAGCGATGATATTGCCGTTTCTTGCGTTTACGATGGGCTGGAGATGGTACGAAAGAAGGTTGCGTGCGAGTATGTTATTAAGGAGAGTTTTTTCGTCCCAGCCGACGTTTGGAGTGTGATTGTCGGACATCGCACGGAGAAATATAAGAACTGTTGTTTCGCTGGACTTGATTTTCGCCTCAAGCTCACGTCCGTTGTATTCGAAAACAGGGGAGTCATTCTCGCTTGTCGGCGTGAATTTTCTCATAAGCTCCTCGAACTCCGATGCGGAAAGACTGTTGTCAAAGCTTGCGGGGAAGTTCAGCAGCTTTACGGCGTTGCTGTCCATGTACGCCTTGCGTGCGCCCTTGAAAAGCTTTATACAGCCTATATCGGGGAAGCAGTCACGGAACATCTCCCAGTCTTCGTGGACGAGAATCTGTCCGTTTGATAAATTCATTAGTCCGTCGTGTTTTCTGTGCATAAGTTAACCTCAGTTTATGATTTGGTATACGATATTGACAAGATTTTCCTCGGTGACTGCGCTGCTGAGGACTCTTGTGCCGATAAGGACGATGTTCTCCGCAAGGATTTTCTGTGTGTCCATATCGGTAATTATCAGTATCGGGACCTTTACGAGCGCATTATTTTTCCGTGCTGTTTCGTAGATGTCAAGAACGCTGGTCAGATTTGACGGCGTTGCGCACAGGAGAATGAGCCCCAGGCTGCCTGCGTCGGCGACGAGGTCCTGTTCGTTTATTTTAAGCGTTGACGCCGCCTTTATGCGGTAGCTGTCGTTGATGAGCCAGCGCTTGAGTTTTTCGATTTCTTCGATGTTTTCAGACAGAAGCACAAGTGTTTTTGTCATTTTCGGTCCCTCTTATCAGTTATAATAGCATGCGTGATTTTTTCCGTCCTGCCGTGCAAGATTGAGCGCACGGTCGCAGGATTGGTACAAATCGGCGTATTGCAGAGCTTTTTCGTTTATGTCCGCAAGCCCTATCGAAACGTAGAGCTTTTTCTGACAGCAGCCCTGAATCCGCTCTATAAGCGCCATAGACCACTGTTTCATTTTCGTTCTGTCTACGATGTCGGGGATAAAGCCGATGAAGCTGCCTGCCCCCATAACGCCGACCATTCCGTCCGCAAGGGCAAATTCTTCCTTTATTGTATCCGCAACGGGCTGGAGAATTTCGGGTTTGAGGCTGGTGCTGACGAAGCTCATGCTGTCAACGTCTACCATTACCATCGTTCCGGGCTCACGGAGAGCTACTTTAAGCTGTATCATTTCCTCCGTAAACTGCTTCTTGTGCAGGCCTGTGCCCTCATCAAGGCGCTCCTTGACAGGCATTGAAAGCTGCATGGTCTTTTCTATCTTGGTGTAGAACGCAAGCGGCTCAAGCGGCTTTATTTCAATATCCACCGCACCGACCGCCGAAGCACGGCGGACAAGCTCGCTCACAGGGTTTTTCATAAGGAAGATAACGGGTATATTTTTATAATCGGTCTGATTTTTTCGGATTTTTTCGACAAGCTGAATACTGTCGGTTGTTTTCATATTTGCGTCAACAAGCATAATATTCGGCTTTTCGGCGTCAAGGCATTGCTTTGCCTCGACGGAATTGGTTGCGGTAAACACCTGGTATTTTCTTTCCACAACCGTTGAAATCATTTTCAGCGAAGCGGGTTTTTCGTCAACAATAAGCACTTTTTGCATATATGTACCCTCGTAAAATTCATTCTTGCGCAGAGCTTTGCGCTGTCTTAAACAGACCGACAATACTTCACTTTAGCATCATCACCTCATTATATCACATTGGCAAGAAAAATTCAATCCCCGAATAGTTTTTTTGGCATATATGCACGAAGAACAATGCCAACTGCTGTTTTGATGGGGTTGAACGAGGGGTAAGATTGGTTTGCTTTGGTAAAAATAAACAATTATTTCCGCAGAAGTTACCGCAAGGTTACAGAAAAACGGCGGTGTAACTCACGTTACATTGCACGGTGCGGCAATGCCATATAAGCAAAACCCCTCGGAGCACAGAAAGACTGCGCCGAGGGGCTTATTATATCTGATTCAGTCGGGTATTATCCCGCATAAACGTAATCCATAACTCTTGGATTTTTTGTGAAGTTCAGAACATTGAAATCGTCCTCGTAGGAAAGGCACATAAGATTTAAAGGATGCTCCTTGTTGTCGGGCACGCTGAACATTATCCAGGGCATATCCTTGTGTAGCGAGTATTCGATTTCGCCGTCAAAAGCTTTGGCATATTCGTCGTATTCGATTATCAGAGCTTTTCTGTCCTCTTCTGAATATTCGCTGAAATTATCATTGATTTCCAGAATAAGCGAGGTGTAGTCCATTCCCGAAAAGCGGAGCGTGTGGTCGTCGATAACCTCGATATATTCGTTTTCCGAGCCGCCTTTGAGCATGTATTTTCCTGTTTTCAGCTCGGTCATTAAATTGTATTCCTGACCCGAGCTTACCGTGGCAGTAGGCTGGTTCGACAGCACGACCGCCGCAGTAACGCCGCCGCCGAGCAGAATGACTGCCGAAACTATCGCAAGTATTGTTTTTTTCATATTTTCCTCCATTTCGCATTGGGCTTTATGTTTTTCTTGCTTATATAGTACATCTGCGGGCGGAGTTTGTCAATATATTTGCGGAGATTTTTTCCGATAATATAGAATAAAGTAGGATTTTATTGCGGGCCGGTTGTGCATGTGGGCAGGAGGGGCAGTTCCTCCGAAAAACCCCTGCACCTTTACAATCAGATAAAGCAATGTATGCGGCGCAAAGGCATAAAAATCAAATGTATGTGTTTTTAGGTCAAGCCTTTTTTAAAAAAGGCTTGCGGGGTGCGGGGCAGAGCCCCTTGAAACCGCACAGACACAGCACCGCCTGCGAGCGGAGCGAGGGCGACGAACGGAGAGAGGAGCGGGCAAAATGCCGACGGAGGAGGGATTTTGCGGCGGTGCGGGCCGGTTGTGCTTGTGGGCAGGAGGGGCAGTTCCTCCGAAAAAGCCCCTGCACCTTTACAATCAGATAAAGCATTGTATGCGGCGCAAAGGCATAAAATCAAATATATGTGTTTTTAGGTCAAGCCTTTTTTTAAAAAGGCTTGCGGGGTGCGGGGCAGAGCCCTGAGAAAACACGGCACCGCCGTCAGAATCCCAGCCCAACAACAAAGTGGCTGCCGTGCGACGGATTTTCGCCGCTCCATTCGCTGTTGAAATCAAATCTGCCGTTTTCGCCTATCAGCGGACAGTCTATACCGGGAACGATTTTCGCATGCATTCCCGGAGAAAATGCAACCGCAGTACAGCGCCCGCCCTTTATGACCGCAAAAGCCGCACCGAGCTCGTCGAACGAAAACTCCTCGGCGGGGAAAAGGTTGTCCACGGAGGCGAAAAAGTGCACGCCGTCCTTGTTTCCGTAATCCGAGGCGGTTATGTCGGCGTTGCCGTTGGTTATGTAAAGCTGGAGCGTGATGTCGGTTATCCTGTGTCCGTCAAATTCCTCGGACAGCCTGTCCTTTATCATCAGTGCGGCAATGCTCGCCTCTGCCTCCGCCTTGTTCCTGTCAAATTCATCGGGCTCGTAGAAATCCGTCTGCTCGGGCGGCAGAGTTTCGCTGCTCGTAGTGCTTTCGGTATTTTTCATTCTGTCCCACTCCTCGCAGAGCGCATTCCAGCACAAAAAACCCGACTTGAACGGTATTACATCAAAGAAAACGGCGTCCTCCTTTATTCTTTCCCACAGCTCTGCGTCAGAGAGATTTTCGCCGTCCTCGTAGGACAGACCGTACGCTTTCATTTCTTCCCACAGCTCGCCCGACGGCACATAGCACATATCTATCAGCACAACCGTCAGCAGCGCCGCAATAATCAGCAGTACGACCGAAACCACGGCCAGCGGATTACGCTGTTTCTTTTCTTTCTTATCTTCAAAAAAATCCGTATTATCCATAACGTACCTCGGAGTAAATATCATTTACTGTAATATTATCATATATCCGACAGTTTGTCAATATAATCAGACAGCATGATTCGGCGCCGTGCAGGCGCATCCGTCAGATTAAAAAAGATTAAATTAAAAATTATTTTTTACTTAAATTATAACTCTCGGCGGCAAAATGTAAAACGATTACATTTTTTGTCAAAAATTCATCAATATATTGTGTATTTCGACTATGGTGAAACAAGATATGCTAAAATAGCGGAATTTGTTGTTTCGTTTGTCTAAAATGACACATTACAAAACTTATTGGGAAAAGTATTTTATATACCTTGACAATTTGAGTAAAATTTGTTATAATAAATTATCATCGGGTAGGAGTGCGCCCATTTTCGGAAAAATGAAAAGTTTACAACTGCTTTTTAAGCTATTTAGCTCAAAAGGCAAAGCCGAAAGAAAGGAAAAACGCTATGTCGCTGATACTAAAAGCTGAAAACGTATCCAGACAGTTTATGATAGGCGACGGCAGTGTTGTCAACGCACTTCAGGGTATCAACCTTGAGGTGAAAAAAGGACAGTTCATCTGTCTGCGTGGACGTTCCGGCTCGGGCAAAACCACTCTTATAAACATTCTCGGAGCCCTTGACCGACAGACCGACGGCTATGTCGAGTTTGACGGAAAGGATACGGGGAAAATGAGCGACGGAGAGCGGGACAGACTGCGGCGCCACGATATGGCGTTCGTTTTCCAGTCGGTTGCGCTGATTTCGACAATGACAGCCTACGAAAACGTCGAGTTTGCACTGCGGCTTGCGGGCACTCCCATGGCGGAGCGGAGCAAGAGAGCGAAAGAATGCCTGGCGAGAGTAGGTCTTGAAAAAAGAATGTCGCACCGTCCCGGCGAGCTGTCGGGCGGCGAACAGCAGAGAGTCGCAATCGCCCGTGCCGTTTCCCACAAACCGAAGATAATATTCGCCGATGAGCCGACCGCAGCACTTGACACGCCCACGGGGCTTGCCGTTGTAAAGCTTTTCAGAGAGCTTGTGCGGGAGGACGATTTGAGCATTGTCATGACAACTCACGACGAAACTATGATGGAGCTTGCCGACATAGTGTATACGTTGGAGGACGGAGTAATTTCGGATACGGTTGTCAATGATATACCATTATAATATATAAAGCGTGGACCCGAAACAGAGGTTTCGGAAAAATGCAGGCAGTAAGGAGGGCGTATGCCGCAGAAAGTTCTGCTTGCACCTCCCGAAAATGTAATGGTAAGGTGCGAGAATTTAGTAAAAATCTATAAAACCACCGATGTCGAGGTAATGGCGCTTCAGGGACTTGACCTCACGGTCGAGCGTGGCGAGCTGATGGGAATTGTCGGTTCGTCGGGCTCGGGAAAATCAACTCTGCTCAATATGCTGGGCGGACTTGACAAGCCCTCGGCGGGGTCGCTTTTCGTTGACGGAAAGGACCTGCTGAAATTCGAGGAAAAGGACCTTATCCGCTATAAGCGTGACACGGTCGGATTTGTGTGGCAGAACAACGCAAGAAACCTGATACCGTATCTTACGGCTATTCAGAACGTTGAGATGCCGATGCTGCTGAGCGGGTACAACAACCGACGGCAGCGTGCGGAAGAATTGCTTGATATGGTGGGGCTGTCCGCAAGAAAAAACTCGCTGCTCGGACAGATGTCAGGCGGCGAACAGCAGAGAGTGGCTATCGCCATTGCTCTTGCAAATAACCCCGGCTTACTGCTGGCTGACGAGCCGACGGGTGCGGTTGACACCAAGACCGCAAACACCGTCCTTGAGGTTTTCAGACGGCTTAACAGGGAAACAGGCGTTACGATAATCATAGTAACGCACGATACAAATCTTTCAAAATCTATCGACCGTGTGGTTGCGATAAGGGACGGAAAGACGTCGAGCGAGCTAATCCGAAAGAAAAGCTCACTCGGAGAAATCGCCTCCTTTGAGCAGCTTTCGGAGCAGCAGCGTGCAGAGGCAGAGGCTCGGAGCGAGGAACAGTCGCACGAAGAGCTTGCTGTGCTTGACCGTGTCGGCAGACTTCAGATACCCAAGGATTACCTTGCGGCGCTCGGAATAAACGGCGGCGACAAGGTGCGGGTAGAGCTTGAGGAAGATAAAATATCAATTTATAAGCGCTGAAAGCGCAGTACATTTTTATTCAGCGATAGCTTTATCGTGACGATAGAAATTACAGGCGTTATTGCAAAACGATGTGTGCGGCTTTGCAATCACGCCTACAAGTTCACACAGAAAGGTGGATATTATTTTGGCAACAAGAAGAAAAAAGGCGTTTGCTGCCGTTATGGCGGCGTGTATGTTCCTTACTATGCAGGCTCCTGTCAGTGCGCAGACGGGCGACAGCATTGCCGATGCGGTTGAGGAGAAGGTTGAGTCCTCCCTTAACGCCGAGCTTATGGGCACTAACAGAGAGGATACTTACAGCGCTTACTACGACCGCAACGTAAACAACCCCAAGCCCGACGCAGAAATCGTTATCGAGGCAGGTGCGGGTTACACGGCGGACGCAACGAGGGATGTAATGCCCGAAATCGAAGTGAGAGCATACGAGGGCGTGGACGACTGTCTCGTATGGACAAACCACTACGGCACGGTTACATATACCTTCAACGTCGAAAAGGCGGGCAACTACTGCCTTGAACTGCTGTACTACACAATCGGCGGCGACAATACGACAATCGACGTAGGACTGCTCCTCGACGGTGAATATCCGTTCAGCGCATGTAATTCGCTGTCCCTTGACCGTTATTGGGCAGACTCCTCCGCTATCAAGATTGATACAAACAACGGCAACCAGATAAGACCGACCCAGAAAGAGTACGACATGTGGGTAACATACCCCATCAAGGACAAGGAAGGTCTTTTCAACGACCCGTATTCGTTCTATCTGTCCGAAGGCGAGCATACGCTCACGCTTGAGGCTATCAAGATGAACATTGCGCTCAAGTCCCTGACATTCAAGAACTATGACGCAGCTCCCGAATACGTTGCTCCCTCGCAGGAGCAGATTGACGCTACTCCCGCTCTTACCAACACAAACGACATCAACACCAACACAATCTTCATCCAGGCGGAGCAGCCCCTTTACAAGACATCCACAACTCTCGGTGCGACATACGACAGAACATCGTATCTGACAAATCCCTCGCACCCGACAAAGCAGAGATACAACACCATCGGCCAGGCTACATGGGACAGCGCAACCCAGGCTATCACATGGGAATTCTCCGTTCCCGCCGACGGCTACTACCGTTTCTCGTTCAAGGCAAGACAGAACACAATGAGAGGTATGTTCTCCAACAGAAGAATATACATCGACGGCGTAGTTCCCAATTCCGCAATGGAGGACGTTCAGTTCAAGTATGACCCCAACTGGTACGTTCAGGGCATCAACGACGCAAACGGCAACGAGGTTTACGTTTACCTTGAATCGGGCAAGCATACTATTACAATGGAAGCTATCCCCGGCTCTATCGGCGACGTAATGAGACGTCTTGACGACCTTATCTACACCCTCAACTACTATTACAGACGAATCCTTATGATTACCTCGCCCGACCCCGACGAGTATAACGACTACTTTGTTGACACGTCAATCCCCGAGCTTATTGATACATACGAGTACATTATCGACAGACTCTACGCCGAAAAAGCAGGTATCGAAGAAATTTCGGGACAGGGCTCCGAGGCGGCAATCCTTGAATCCCTCGCAGTTATTCTTGAACGCTGCGTAGAGGAAAAGGATGAAATCCCCCAGCTCAACATAAGCCTCAAGGACTACATCTCCTCCGTATCCGCATGGATGCGTGACTATCGTGACCAGCCTCTTGAGCTTGACTACATCGAGGTTGCAACCGTTCACGAAAACTTCTCTTCCGCAAACGGAAACTTCTTTGAGGACTTCGCATTCGGTTTCAACGCATTCATCGGCTCCTTCTTCGAGGACTACACAAAGCTTTCCGCAACAACGGAAAAGTCCCTCAACGTATGGGTGTCGCAGGGTCGTGACCAGGCTACCGTAATCAAGGAGCTCGTTGAAAACGACTTCAACGCAAACAACGACGGTATCGACGTAAGTATCGCACTCGTACAGGGCTCGGTAATCGAAGCGTCGCTCGCAAACAAGGGCCCCGACATAGCGCTCTTCCTCGGCGGCGACTTCCCCATTCAGCTTGCAGCCCGTGACCTGCTCGTTGACCTGTCGCAGTTCAAGGACTACGAGGATATCGTGTCCGAACGCTTTACCGACACAATCGAAACGCTTTACAGCTACAACGGCGGCGTATACGGTCTCCCCGTATCGCAGACGTTCCCGATGATGTTCTACCGTACGGACATTCTTGAAGAGCTCGGAATCGAAAAGGTTCCCGAAACATGGGACGACATAATCCAGGTTGTTCCCGTTCTCCAGCGTTCGTACCTCACAATGGGTCTGCTTTCGCCGACATCCAACCTGTCCAGCTCAATCTTCGAATCGGGCGACACGTTCGCAATGCTCGTGCTTCAGACAGGCAGAAACATCTACACCGACGACCTTTCAAAGACAACGTTCGACCAGCACGACATCGTAAAGGCATTCGAACAGTGGACAAAGTTCTACACAGTATTTGACTTTGAACAGACATACGACGCATTCTCACGTTTCAGAACAGGTGAAATGCCCATCGTAATCCAGAACTACACGTTCTATAACCAGCTCGCAGTTGCTGCTCCCGAAATCAAGGGTCTCTGGGATTTCGCACACGTTCCCGGAACAGTCCGTGAGGACGGAACAGTTGATTACTCCGCAAACTCCAGCAGCGCAGGCGCTATCATCTTCAAGAAGGTAACAGACCCGCAGGCTGCATGGACATTTGTAAAATGGTTCACATCTACGGAAGTACAGGTTGAGTACGGACGTACAATCGAGGCTTTGCTCGGACCCATGGGCCGTTACGACACAGCCAACGTACAGGCGCTTGAACAGCTCCCCTGGTCGAGCGAGGAGTACGAAAAGATTTCCGACCAGATGAGCCGCACCATTGAAATCCCGATTATCCCCGCATCGTACGCTACAACCCGCCACACCAAAAACGCATTCCGTGCGGTTGTAAACGACACATGGAACCCGAGATACGCTCTTTCCGCTTACAACAGAGATATCAACGCAGAAATCGAAAGAAAGAACGAAGAGCTCGCAAAGGATTTCAACTAAACGAAATATTCTGCTTTCCGTATCCGCCTGCACGGCGGGTATGGGGAGCGTAACCAAAATCCGCCGTTTAAACGGACATTATGAGGAGGAATCAATTTGGCAGCGAAAACTCAGACAATGTATATTGAGGACAGCAAGTTCAGATATACATTGCGTGAAATGAAAAGAAACAGCGGCGTTTATCTGCTGATGGCACCGTTCTTCGTTCTTTTCCTTATCTTCACGATAATCCCCGTAATCATGTCCCTCCCGATGGGCTTCACCAACTTCAACATGGTACAGTTCCCCAAGTGGATTGGACTTGACAACTTCTACGCACTCTTCCTTGAGGACGAGGTATTCCTCAAGGCTATCGAAAATACGCTTGTATTCGCAATCGTAACAGGCCCTATAAGCTACATCATGTGCTTTATCCTTGCGTGGCTCATCAACGAGCTTCCGGGCGTGCTCAAGACGGTGTTCACATTCATCTTCTACGCTCCTACCCTCGCAGGTAACATCTACACCACATGGCAGCTTATCTTCTCGGGCGATACATACGGTATCATCAACTCCTACGGCATCAAGCTCGGCTTGCTCAACGGCGCAAAGCAGTGGCTTACCGACGCAAACTACATCATGGGCGTTGTAATTATCGTTCAGATGTGGATTTCACTTGGTGCGGGCTTCCTTGCTATCCGTGCGGGTCTCCAGGGTATTCCCCGTGACCGTTACGAGGCAGGCGCAATCGAAGGTATCAAGAACAGAGCGCAGGAACTTATCTACGTTACTGTTCCCGCAATGGGACCGCAGCTTCTGTTCGCAGCCGTAATGCAGATTACAGCTTCGTTCACAGCCGGCGACATCGGACGTTTCCTTACAGCCTTCCCGTCAACAGACTACGCTGCGCATACAATTATGACGCACGCTTTCGACTACGGTTCAATAAGATATGAAATGGGTTACGCCTCGGCAATATGTTTCGTATTGTTCGTTGTAATGATGGTTGCAAACTGGGGTATCAAGAAAATCCTCGGCAAGTACCTTGACTAAAATATCTTGTTAAGAAAGGACGGTAGTCATGAGAGTTAGAAAATCCAGAAAAAAATATGGCGGCTCCCGAGGCGGAGATATCGCAATATTTATTGTGTTATTCCTTTTGGGACTGTTCATGCTGTTCCCGATTTACCTGTCATTGATACAGTCGATAAAGCCTTCGCAGGAATTCTTCCTGTTCCCGCCCAAGCTGTACGCAATGTCCCCTACGGACCAGAACTACGTTGACCTGCTCAACACAGCGTCAAACATGTGGGTTCCGTTCTCCAGATACATCTTCAACTCCGCTCTCGTTGCGGTTGTTGTTACAGTATCCCAGCTTCTTTTCACTTCCTCGGCGGCGTATGCGCTTTCCAAGCCCAACTACCCCGGAAAAAGAATGCTCAATAAGATTATCGAAGTTGCCCTTCTGTTTACAAGTACCGTACTTTACATCATGCAGTATATGGTAATGGCAACAATCGGTCTTATCGATACATACCTCGCAATCACACTTCCCTACATCGCTACTCCTATGGGTCTGTTCCTCATGCGTCAGTTCATGGGTCAGATTCCCGACGCAATGATTGAGGCGGCAAAGCTCGACGGCGCAGGACATTTAAGAATCTGCTGGCAGATTGTAATGCCCAACGTTAAGCCCGCTACGCTCACGCTCTTAATCTTCGCTTTCCAGGGAGCATGGCAGATTAACGGCTATTCATTCATCTACAACGAAGCGCTCAAGCCTATCCCGACGGTTCTCCAGTCGATTCAGGCGTCAGGTATCGCCCGTGCGGGCGTTGCTGCGGCGGCAGTTGTAATTATGATGATTCCGCCGATGCTGATATTCGTCATCTGTCAGAGTAACGTACTTGAAACAATGGCGCAGAGCGGCTTGAAAGATTGATGAAAGAGAGGGTGATATTAGTGCCAAAAATGAAAAAGCTGGCAGCCGGTGCAATGGCGGCGGTTATTGCGTCCTCCGCATTAGTCGTTACCGCTTCTGCCGACGAGCCGTATACAGGTTACGGCTACGATTGGTGGGGCGACCCCATTCCCTCCCAGAACGGCTACGTTGTAGACAAGGTAGTTTCGGGACCGGATATGGGCGTAAACGCCTTCGGCGAGCTTACCGATATGTTTGTTGACGAGGTAACGGGCGACTTCTATCTCGTTGACTCCAAGAACGACACTGTTGTCGTTACGAACGAAAAGTTTGACAAGGAAAGCGTAAAGGTTATAGATACGCTGTACTACGGTGACGAATGGTCCGAAGAAGACAGTATTATCGACCAGACAACCTTTAACTCTCCTTCGGGTATATTCGTTACCCACAAGGATGACAAGACGCTGATTTACGTTGCCGATTTCGACAACGACCGTGTTGTTGCGATTTACCCCGACGGCGAAATCTGGATGGAATACACCAGACCGTCAAGCGACCTCTACGACGCAGAGGTAACATTCAACCCGAGCAAGGTTGTTGTTGACAACGCTTACAACGTTTATGTGGTTATCAAGTCTATCACAATGGGTGCGGTTCAGTTCTCCATGGACGGTACGTTCAACGGCTACTACGGCGCAAACCGAGTTGAACAGACTGCCGAGGTTATTGCAAACGCATTCTGGAAGATGATTATGACCCGTGAGCAGATTATGAAGATGAAGCGTGCGGTTTCGGTTGAAATCTCCAACGTCGATATTGACGAGGACGGCTTTATCTACACAGTAACCGAGAACAAGAACGCCAACACGGACGTTCTCAAGAAAATGAACCCTGCGGGTACAAACATTTTCACAAACCTCGGCTACGACGAATACACATACGGCGACTATCTCTCCGTATATTACAGAGGCAAGACCTACGAGTCGATGATTTGCGACGTTGACATTGACAGCGAGGGCAACGTGCTCCTGCTTGACTTCGCAACGGGACGTGTATTCCAGTACAACGAGGAATGCGAGCTCCTGTTCATCTTCGGCGGCCTCGGCACACAGAAGGGTACATTCACTTCCGTAACAGCCGTTGAAAGCTACAACGGAAAGATTTATGTAACCGACTCAAGAAAGAACTCCGTAACTGCATTCAAGCAGACGGAATTCGGCGGCATAGTTCACGAGGCAATGAACCTCTTTGACGAGGGTCTTTACACCGAGTCGAAGGAACCGTGGGAGGAAGTTCTCCGCCGTGACGCAAACTACTGGCTTGCTTATATCGGTCTCGGAAACGCATATCTCCAGCTCGGCGAGTTCGAAACCGCTATGGATTACTTCTACTACAACTCCAGAGGCGGCTACAACAGAGCGTTCAAGGACTATCGTATCAACTTTATCCGTGAAAACTTTACAACATTTATCGTAATTATAGCGGTTGTTGTTCTTGCGCTTATCGTGCTTTCGCACGTTATAAAAAGACGTAAGGCTAAAAAAGGAGGGCAGAGCAAATGAATTTTGAATTAGATATGCCCAAGTGGAAATGGCCATTCTACATTGCCAAGCACCCGTTTGAGGGCTTTGAGGACCTCCGCTGGAAAAAAGCTTACAGCATGCGTGTAGCGCTCGTAATCGTTCTTGCGTTCTTCGTAATCAGCGTTTGCAGCGCAGTATGCACAGGCTTCCTTTTCAACCGTAACTATGTAAAAATCTTCAACATAGTTCCCTACTTCTCGTCGTCAGTCCTGCTGTTCTTCACATGGGTTGTCGGCAACTGGTCGCTGTGTACGCTCTTCAACGGCGAGGGCAGTATGAAAAATATATGCTGCGTTTCTGCGTACGCACTCGTACCCTATCTTATTTCTCAGGTTATTTCGATTATCGCCAGCCGAGTGCTGCTTGCGACAGAGGGCGCCTTCATTGATTTCATTCAGTACATAGGCATACTCTGGACGGTTGTACTGCTTATATCGGGCATGAAGGCCGTTCATCAGTACACAATCCCCAAGACGCTCGCCGCAATGATATTTACTCTCGTTGCTATGATAATCATTCTCTTCCTTGCAGTTTTACTTGTAACCCTGTTCCAGCAGGTATTTATCTTCGGATATTCAATCTATACCGAGCTGATGTACAGATTCAGTATTTAGCGCAGGACAGAACGGACCACGAATAAGAAAGGAAAGATTCCAATGCTTAAATTACGCAAAAAGTTATTGACGGCATTGCTGGTTGCGGCACTTACGCTGACATGCGTACAGACGACCGTATGGTCTGAGGGTGCCGGCGACGCTGCCGAAACAGCGTCCGATTCTGCGGCGGAAACAACCGAAAAGGACTCCGAGGAGAAATCCGACGAGGACGAGGTTGTTCTCGTAACCGAGGAAGAGGCGCTTGCGGCAATGAAGCTCTATGCTGAAAATGACAACCTGGCATTATATGTAAATGAAGACGAGGCTGCTTTTGCGGTGCAGAACAAGGCTTCGGGCTACATCTGGTGGTCGTCCCCCATCAATGCGGACAATGACCCCATTGCAAAGGGCGCACAGGTTAAGACGATGAAATCAATGGTTTACGTCGAAACAGGCGACCCCGTTGTAAACAGAACAACAAAAACAACATTATACGATTCAAGCGTATCGAAAGGAAATTGCGACGTAACGGCTACCGATACGGGCGTAAAGTTCCTTTTCAAGGTAAGCAAGCTTGACATGGAGATTCCTGTGTATATCGACCTCCACGAGGACCATTTCACAGCAAGAATCCCCACAGCTGAAATCGTTGAAGAAACAGCTCAGATCGCCGAAGAGGGCGGCAACGCACTTCTCAATATCTCGCTCCTCTCTCACCTCGGCGCAGCAGGCACGGATGATAACGGCTACATCTTCGTAGCCGACGGCTCGGGCGCAGTTATCAACTACAACAACGGCAAGACAAACACCTCCGTTTACGACGGTCAGGTTTACGGCAGAGACCTTTCTATCGGAACTCTGCTCGCACCTCCCGTAAAGGAAACGGTAAACCTCCCTGTATACGGCCTCGTAACAGAGGGCGAGGGACAGACGAACGCTCTGCTCGCAGTTGCGTCGCAGGGTGACGAATTTGCAACTATCAAGGCAGGCGTTTCGGGACAGAGCACAACGTCCTACAACACATGCTGGTTCGATTTCAAAACCCGTGCAACCGACAGCTACTTCATGGGCACAAACAACAAGGAGCTCAAGGTGTTTGAGGCAGGCGCAATCAAAATCGGCGACATTCAGGTTGATTATTACCCTCTCCAGGGCGACGAAATCTCGTACGTTGACCTCGCTGACAAGTACAGAGAACACCTTGTAAACACAGATAATATCAAGGAAACAGCAAAGGCTGACAGTGCTCCGTTCTATTTCACAACGCTCGGCGGCACAGTTGTTAAAAAGTCCATTTTAGGTTTCCCCGTTGACACAGAGGTTGCAGCTACAACTTATTCGCAGGCGCTTGAAATTATCAAGATGCTTGAGGAAAAGGGCGTAGACAACATGGTTGTCAACTACGAGGATTTCAATGCGGCCGGTATCATTGGTATGATTTCCGCAGGCGTTGACTACTCGGGCACACTCGGCGGCAAGGATAAGTTCAAGGAGCTCCAGAGCTACCTTGAAAGCAAGGGCTACCAGCTCTACCCCAGCGTTGACATTATGGAATTCCTCAAGTCGGGCAACGGTTACTCCTTCACACTCAATGCGTGCAAGATGATAACCAAGTCCTACGCTACACAGCAGGCTTACGAGCTCGCATTCGGCACTCCGAGCATGCTCCGTGACGCATGGACAATTCTATCGCCTTACTACTGGTCCGACCTTTACAACAAGCTTTCAAGCTCGTTCAAGGCGGAAAGCGTGAGCGGAATTTCCCTTAACCAGATGTCCACAGCGCTTTACAGCGACTTCAGCAGATACAGCGCAGACGGTTCGATGTACTATCTCCGTTCCGACGCTGTCGACGAAATCCGCAAGGGCTATGAAAAGCTGAAAAATGACGGCATGTCCGTTCTTATGCAGGGCGCGAACTCCTACGCTCTCGCTTATGCAGACCAGCTTTTAAACGTTCCGATGTATTCTTCGAACTACGACCTGTTCGACTATGACGTTCCGTTCTACGCTATGGTAGTTCACGGACTCATGCCGTACACAACAAAGTCAATCAACTCCAGCGCTGACGCTGAAAAGCTCCGCCTCATGGCGCTCGTTACAGGTACTCCTATCCAGTACGAGATGATGTACGAGGACCCCAACGAGTTCGCAGACAGCGAATACGACAAGTATTTCTACACATTCTACGAGGGCTGGATTGACAGAGCTGCGGCAGAATACAAGCTGTTCAACGACGTTGTAAAGGGCGTTTCCGACAGCTATATCACAGATTACAACAGAATTTCCGACACGGAAATTGAGTCAACATTCGACAACGGCACAAAGATTTATGTTGACCTTGAAAATAATATCGTTAAGCTTAACGGCAAGGAAATTAAGCTTGCAGATTACGGATTGGGGGAATAAGAGATGAGTGAAGAAAAATTCGAACCGACTGAAGAGTTGGTAAATCAGACCCCCGAGGCTGTCGAAGAAACTGCCGAAAACGTGCAGGAGGCTG
>JAZNLN010000147.1:0-5122 GCA_045579125.1 Ruminiclostridium sp. | reverse complement strand
AGCGGCACTGCTCCGAGGCTGAGAAAGAGAGGTACATATATGAAGGTTGTAGTAGTAAAAAGCCCGAAATTTTTTGCAAGTCTGTTAAGGCTGTTTTTCGGAATAAAGAAAACCGCAGAATAAGGCGAGCCGCCTTTGGCAATTCCGCCGCACGCTGAACATGTGCTGTTTCGCACCTTATTTGTGCGTCGGGGTCAAAACTGCTTTATGGCACCCACGCTAAGCTCCCTCTTTTTGGTTTTAGCTACAACAACTGCGCCGCTTTAAAGCAACGGACGCCCATTTCACATATCACGAAAGTCCGCACCCTACCACCCCTTGTTTTTGCTTTATACAGATGATATGCGGAGCAGTTGTGCAGCCCACACCCCGCCCAAACACAGCACCGCCACGAGCGCAGCGAGGGCGACGAACGGAGTGAGGAGCGGGTAAAATGGCGGCGCAGGCGGCATTTTACGGCGGTGCGGGATGGTTGCACTTGTCTGTATAAAAAACCCACGTTGCAATTCCCGCACAGGAAGTCTTTGGAAAGGGGGAACGGGGGATAACCTTTCTTCAGAAAGGTGTCCCCCGAAAGAGTGCCCGCCCCAAATCAAACAAAACATTATCTTCGGAGCGAAAGCCTATAAATCAAATGTGCAAAAGTTTAGGGGCGCCCTTTTTAAAGGGCGCAGATTCTCTCAAAAAAGCTCCCGCCCCAAATCAGATAAAACACTATCTTCGGAGCGAAAACCTATAAATCAAATGTGCGAAAGTTTAGGGGCGCCCTTTTCAAAGGGCGCAAATTCTCCCCCAAAAACGGCGTGAGCCGAAAAACATCGCCGCATTGTTTTTTCCGATAAGTTGCACTTGCGCAGAAATTGTGCTACAATATAAATAATAAAAGCAGGAAAATCAGAAAGAGGTGGGAATGTGAAAAAAGAATTTTTCGCAAAGCTCGGCGCAGCAGCGGCGGCGCTTGTCGTGTGGCAGGCGGCGGCCATGCTCCTTGACAGTCGGATACTGCTTGCGTCGCCCGCCGACGTTGCGGCGAGGCTCGTAACCATATGGCAGGACGACGGCTTTGCGGGAACGCTCCTTTTCAGCTTTCTCCATATCGTGCTCGGATTTCTGTCGGGACTTGTGCTCGGCGTTCTGCTGGCGCTGGCGGCGTATAAGCTCAAGGCGGCGGAATACCTGCTTATGCCGTATATGACGACGATAAAATCGGTGCCCGTCGCAAGCTTTATCGTAATCGCTCTCGTGTGGCTCTCGTCGTCGGAGCTTTCAAGCTTTATCTCGTTCCTGATGGTGCTCCCGATTGTGTATACGAATATTCTTCAGGGGCTTAAATCCGCCGACGTGAAAATGCTCGAAATGGCGGATATATTCAGACTTTCGTGGGCGAAAAGAATGCGGTTCATACTTCTGCCGCAGATTAAGCCGTACCTTATGTCAGCGTGCAGCGTGTCGCTCGGGCTTGCGTGGAAATCGGGCATTGCCGCCGAGGTCATCGGCATTCCCACAGGCTCCGTCGGCGAGGCACTGTACCGGGCGAAAATATACCTTGAAACGACCGACCTGTTTGCGTGGACGGTAATCATCGTGGCGATGAGCGTGGGCTTTGAAAAGCTGTTCCTGCTCACGCTGAAGGGCTTGTTCAGACTTACGGAGAGATACTGATGGATATTATTCTGAAAAATGTTACGAAAAAATACGGCGGTACTGCGGTGCTTGAAAATTTTTCCGCAGTTTTCCCCGAAAAAGCGGCGAGCTGCATTATGGGTCCGTCGGGCTGCGGCAAAACGACGCTCATGCGTCTGCTGATGGGGCTTGAAAGCGCAGACGAAGGCGAAATATCGGGCGTGCCGCCCGCAAGGTCTGCGGTTTTTCAGGAAGACAGACTGTGCGAGGATTTTTCGGCGACGGCAAACGTCATGCTGTGCGCCGACAGGAAGTACTCCCGCTCCGACGCAGAAAATGCGCTCGCACGCCTCGGTCTCGGCGACAGTCTTGACAAGCCTGCGAAGGAGCTCAGCGGCGGTATGCGGCGGAGGGTTGCGATAGTGCGGGCGGTTATGGCTCCGTGCGACGTCGTTTTCCTTGACGAGGCTTTCAAGGGGCTGGACGAGGAAATGCGCCTCACGGCGATAGCGTACGTCCGTGAAATGACGGCGGGGAAAACCGTGCTTTCGGTCACTCACAGCGCCGACGAAGCGGAGCTGCTCGGCGGAAAAAACGTCCTCTGTTTCGAAAAACAGGAGTAATGCGGCAAAAAATGCCGTTTTTCTGTGAAATATTACAAAAATCTGTTTACAAACAGAAAAAAATGTGCTACAATGATGATGGTATAAAATCTTTAAAAAGAAGGTATCAACATGGAAGGTATTGTATTAAGAACTACGCTTAAACGGCGGATGATGCGCCTCGGTATTATTATCGCAGGCGTCCTCGGCATTACCGTAAGCATTATCGCTTCGATTTCGATTCTCGTAATCGAATTCAACGCCTCAAACGAGCTCGGAAACTACATAGTTTCCTCGGTTTCGGGGGTTATTGAGGAGGAAATCTCGTTCCTCGGAGAGGGTCTTGCGACTGCGGCAGAGGGCGACGAAAGCGACGTTTTTGAGAATATATACATGAACGGCTCGGCGCAGAGCTATGATTACAGCGAGTTTTCCAAGGAGTGCTCGGCACTTGAGAGCGGAAAAACTGCGCTCACGTTCAACAGCTCCGCCAATGTCTACCTGTTCGCACTCAAGCGCAGCGACGGCGTTATAATCGGCGAGCTTGAGCCGCAGTACTTCGACGCAGCTGTTGCGGGCTTTAAAATCCACGGCACCGATAAGGGTTACATAACCAACAAGAGCGGCACAGCTGTCCTCGCTCTCAACAGAAGCGAATACGGCAAAAAGCTCTCGGGTGATTCGGCGCTGTCCGCCAATATTTCCGCACTCTCCTCGGGCAAGGCAATGTCTTCGAACTTCCCGTTCAGCGAGTGGATAGTGTTCTCCGCTCCGATTGCGTCCGCTCCCGAATACGGCGTTGTGTACTGCTCCGAGGCGGCATATGCTTATTCGACAGGCTTTACCTGCATAGTAATACTTTTCGCAATAGTTATTCTGCTTTCAAGCATTGCGACGCTCATTTCAATTCTCGTCGCAAAGAAAATCAGCGGCTCCATTACGCCGACTTCCGAATGTCTTGACAAGTTCTCAAGAGGCGTTATCGACACGAGCTTTGTTGCCAACAGCCGAGGCGACGAAACGGAAGTTCTGTCAACCGCCATGCAGGAAACAATTTCGAAAATCGGTCTTTACATAAAGGACATCGACCACATCCTCTCCGAGCTTGCCAACGGAAACCTCACGGTTACGAGCTCGTGCGTATACGACGGAGATTTCAGCAACATCAAGGTGTCGCTTGACAAAATCGCAGGTCAGCTCAAGGGCACAATCACAACCCTCCGCCAGGCGGGCCAGCAGGTGTCCGACGGTGCGGGAATGCTCGCACAGGGCGCACAGAGCCTTGCCGAAAACTCCGCAACCGAAGCAGGCACGCTCCAGCATCTTGATACTCTCGTAAAGGACCTGTATACAAACGTCGGCGAAAATACGGAAATGACCGAGCGCATGCGCCTGCTTTCCAAGGAAACTATCGCCAATGTTGAAACGGGCAACCGTGACATGTCCAACCTCAGCACTGCTATTGAGGAAATCCGCAAGGCGTCCGAGGAAATCCAGACCATTACAAAGCTTATTGATTCTATCGCATTCCAGACCAACATCCTCGCTCTCAACGCCGCAGTTGAGGCTGCCCGTGCGGGCAACGCAGGCAAGGGCTTTGCAGTCGTGGCAGACGAGGTAAGAAACCTCGCAGGCAAGTCCGCAGAAGCGGCAAAGGACGCAGTAGAAGTAATAAACCGCTGTACGCTCGCCGTAAACCAGGGCGTAGAGCTGAACGAATCCGCTACACGCTCGCTGTCGGAGATTTACACATCTATTACCGCAGTAGGCGAGCTTGTTGAAAAGGTAGCCGAGGCGTCGGAAAAGCAGGCGGCCGACATCAGCACCGTAAACAACGGTCTGACCAGCATTACAAGCGTTGTCCAGAGCAACGCCGCAACCGCCCAGCAGTCCGCCGCAAGCTCCGAGGAGCTTTCCAGCCAGGCGGCAATACTCGACGACCAGCTCGGAAAGTTCAGAGTATAAGGAAAATACTGTTCCGACAGTCATACAAACGTATTAAATGCCGCTTTTGATATTAGTCAGAAGCGGCTTTGCGTTGCTTATATCATTGGCTTTGTCGGGAAATGTGTTATAATAAAAATAAGAAAAATACGGAGGAGGTACAAATGAGCAGGTTTAAGAATAAAATCCCGATTATCGCAGGAGCATTGTTTCTTTTGACAAACTGCATAGCTGTAATATCCGCCTGGATAACGGATAATCACCGATACGACCTCGGAATTTCGTTTTCGTCTTATGTCGGGCTGAACCGCCCGATTTCCGTCGTTTGGTTTGTATCAGCCGCCGTTATTGTCGCAATGCTTGCCTATTACATAGCAAAAACAAAAATAATGCTGATTAAAAAAATTGTTTATGCGGCCGTTCTGCTGTGCATATTCGGAACAGCATTTTTTCCGTTTAACTTTTACAGCGACGCTCCGACAGACATAACTATAAATCTTCATAATTATTTTGCGATATGCCTGATGCTCATGACTACGGTTTCGTTTATTCTGTCGGCTGTATTTTCAAAAAGACCGAAACAGCGCATGGTTTCCCTGATGTCGGTACTATATGCCGCAGTGTTTATAGTTCTTTACTTTACAAGGTTCGAGCCTCTGTTCCAGACATTTTTCATCTGGGAGAACGTCTTTATTCTATTGCTTTTACTGGTAATACAGGCCGAACAATATTCGGAAATCAAAGCCGAATCTGATAAATGATAATATTAAAAAGTCCGGAGAAGGAATGAAATCTTCTTCGGATTTTTTGCCTTATGGGGGATGTTTTTTTGGGGAGAGTACCCTCAGGACCCCTTTTTGGGGGTGCCCAAAGCGGCAATGTTGTTCTGTGTCGACTGTTTATTTGCTTTGGTCTTTATGTAAGTGTTAGGGGACTACTCGTCCCCCCGATAG
>JAZNLN010000146.1:0-8600 GCA_045579125.1 Ruminiclostridium sp. | reverse complement strand
GCGAGTTGAGGTTGTCGAGCGTAACCTTCTTGTAAAGCTTGAACTGTTCTTCCTTGGCGTCGAACTTACGCTTTTCAACGAGTTCTCTTGCGAGCTTTTCGTCCTCAACGACTGCGAACGTGTCGCCTGCGCTCGGTACCTCGGAAAGACCCATAATTTCAACGGGAACGGACGGACCTGCGGTCTTTACGGTTCTGCCCTTGTCGTCACGCATTACACGGACACGGCCGAGCGCTGTACCTGCGATGATGATGTCGCCCGAGTTAAGAGTACCCTTCTGTACGAGCACGGTTGCGATAGGACCTCTGCCCTTATCAAGACGTGCCTCAATGACTGTACCTGTCGCAAGTCTGTCGGGGTTAGCCTTGAGCTGGAGCACGTCCGCCGTAAGGCTTACCATTTCAAGCAGCTCGTCGATACCCTCGCCCTTCTTTGCGGACACGGGTACGCAGATAACGTCGCCGCCCCATTCTTCGATAACAAGACCGTGTTCGGTAAGCTCCTGCTTGATTTTGTCGGGGTTTGCACCTTCCTTGTCCATCTTGTTGATAGCAACGATAATGCTTACGTTTGCCGCCTTTGCGTGGTTGATAGCCTCAACCGTCTGCGGCATGATGCCGTCGTCGGCAGCTACTACGAGGATAGCGATATCCGTAATGCTTGCGCCTCTCGCACGCATGGACGTAAACGCCTCGTGACCCGGTGTGTCGAGGAATGTGATGTCGCTGCCGCCTGCGTTTACACGGTATGCACCGATGTGCTGTGTGATACCGCCTGCCTCGCCTTCAACAACGTGTGCGTTTCTGATACGGTCGAGCAGGGAGGTCTTGCCGTGGTCAACGTGGCCCATAACAACAACGACGGGCGAACGGGGACGGAGGTTTTCTTCCGTATCCTCAACGTCCTCAAACAGACGCTCCTCAATCGTAACAACGACTTCCTTTTCAACCTTTGCGCCGAGTTCTTCGGCAACGAGCGACGCCGTGTCGAAGTCAACCGTTTCGTTTATCGAACACATAACGCCGAGCTTCATAAGCTCCTTGATAACCGCCGTAGCCGTTACCTTGAGGCGTGCCGCAAGCTCGGAAACAACGATTTCGTCGGGAATCTGTACCTTGAGCTGCTGCTTTCTCGCACGTTCAAGCTCAAGGCGCTTGAGCTTCTGCGCCTCGGTTTCACGCTGGTTCTTTCCGCCGAACTGTCCCTTTTTCTGCTGGGACTTCTGGTTTATCTTCTGCTTTTTGGTGAAGCTGTCGTTCTTTACGCCCTTTGCGTTCTGCGGCATGATTGTTTCGTAGCGCTCGTTATACTTGTCGAGGTCAACATAGCTGCCTCTCGTATCTACACGCTTTGTAACAACCTCGCCTCTCTGAACAGCCTCGCCCTTCTGCTTTGCCTTGGGCGGGTCGTTTGTCTTTACGTTTGAAATATCAACCTTGATTTCAACAGGCTTGGGAGCAGTTTTCGGAGGAGCGGGCTTCTTGTCCGCAAAACGGTCGTTCTGCGGGCGCTGTCCGTTCTTGTCGAACGTACGCTGGGGGCGTGCGTCACGGCTCTCCTTGCCCTCACGGGCGGGGCGGCCTGCGGCGGGCTTATCCTGCTTTGCGGGAGCCTGCTTCGCTTCGGGCTTTGCCTCGGTTTTTACTGCGGGCTTTGCCTCGGTCCTGGCGGGCTTTGCGGCAGGCTTATCCTGCTTTTCCGCCTTGGGAGCGGGCTCTGTTTTAGCCTCGGATTTTTTTGCCGCTGCTGTTGCGAAATATGCGTCAAAACTCTTTACCTGGTTTTTCTGCGACATTACCTCAAGGACAATGTCTGCCTCCTCGCTGTTGAGGGAGGCGGTGGGCTTTTTTTCTGTTCCCAGCTTATCCTTTATTATATCGACAACGTCGTTTGCGGAAATGCCGAGGTCCTTTGCCATTTCCTTGATTTTATATTTAAGTTCCATTCAGTATCCTCCTGTATGCGTATTATTCCGACAGACTTCGGAACAGACCCTCGTCGAGCACTGCGATAATTCCCGTTCTTTTTCCGAGAACCTTGCCGATTTCGTCCATCGGCGAATCCGTTTCGGCGGTTTTCACGCCGTATTTGTCCGCCTGAAAGAGTATTTCCTTGCGTGTTTTCGGGGAAATATCGCTTGCGAGCATAACGCCTGCGACCTTGCCCGACGGCTTTGCCATTTCTTCGACCACGGGGTCAAAGCCCGTTATAAGCTTGCCTGCACGGCGGCAAAGTCCGAGAGTATTCAGTTTTTTGTTCATAGCTTTTCCATTTCCTGCTGCAGCTGGTCGTAAACCTCGCTCGGAACGGCACACTTGAACGAGCGTTCAATCGCTTTTTTCTTAATCGCCTTCGCAAGACACTCGCTGTCCTTGCAGATATAAGCGCCTCTGCCCGATTTCTTGCCTGTGGGGTCGAGGGAGATTTCGCCGTCCTTGCTGCGTACGATTCGGACGAGCTCCTTTTTGCCCGTCATCTCCTCGCAGCCTATGCATTTTCTCTGCGGAATTTTCTTTTCTGTACTCATTATATTCAATTAACCCTCAAAGAAACCACTTTCGGGCTTTATGTCAATCTTGAATCCTGTCAGCTTTGCGGCAAGCTTTGCATTCTGACCCTTGTTGCCGATGGCGAGGGAGAGCTGGCTGTCGGGTACGACAACGGAGCATGCTCTCACGTTTTCGTCGGGAATGTCAACGCTGATGACGTCGGCGGGCTTGAGCGCCTGCTTTATAAATTCCGCAGGGTCTTCGCTATACATTACAACGTCGATTTTTTCGCCGTTGATTTCCTCGCATATCTTGGAAATTCTGCTTCTCTGCGGGCCTATGCATGCGCCGAGAGCGTCTACGTTTTCGTCGTTGGAGATAACGGCAATCTTGCTTCTGGAGCCTGCCTCACGGCTGATAGACTTGATTTCGACAATGCCCTCGTATATTTCGGGAATGTCACGTTCGAAAAGGCGTCTGATAAGGTCCTTGTGAGTTCTTGAAATGCGGAGGGTAGGTCTGCGGTCCGTTGCGGATACGCCCGAAACAAATACTTCGATTATATTGCCCTCGCTCAGCTTTTCGCCGGGAATCTGGTCGCTCTTGAACAGCATTACCTCGTTGTGGTTTACGTCGAGGACTGCGTTGCCCGTGCCGGGCTCAACCTTGAGTACGGTTGCGGCGATAGCCTCGTTTTCAAGTCCGCCCCACTGTTCAACGAGCTGGGAGCGTTCAACCTCCTTGATACCCTGCTTGATTACAAGCTTTGCGGTCTGTGCGGCAATTCTACCGAAGTGTCTTGTGTCGATTTTTACCGCCGCTACGTCGCCGATCTTGTGGCGCTTGCTGATTTTGCGTGCGTCCTCAAGGGAGATTTCGTTTGCGTCGTCCTCAACCTCCTCAACGACATTCTTCATTATAGCGACGTCGAACTTGCCCTGTGCGATGTCGATGTCGAATTTCGTGTTTTCGCTGCGGGGATAATCTCTTTTTACTGCGATTACGAGCGCCGCACGGATTTTCTCAATCAGCAGCTCGGGGTCTATGCCCTTTTCCTTTGCGACAAGCGCAAGCATTTCAAAGAAATTGTCCTCTGATGCCTTATTGTTTCTCTTGGTAGCCATTTTCCGGTATTCCTCCTTAAATATGATTTACAAATCTGAATTTACTTTTATGCACGCAGAAAGCGGGAGCTGTTTTATTTCTCCGTCGCTGTCGAGCGTGAGCGTTTTTTCTTCCTCGCTGTATGCGGAGAGTACGCCGTACAGGCTTACCTCCTTGCCCTTTTCGTCACGGACCGTCACTCGGATTTTCTGCCCCATGCATTTTCTGAAATGCTCGGGCTTCCGCAGTTTTTTCGTAAGTCCCGGAGAGCCGACCTCAAGGATGTCGATATGTCCGATAAAATCCTGCTTGTCGATAAGCTTGTTTATCGGCTCGGTCATTTCGCCGCATTTGTCGCTGTCCACGCTGCCGCCGTCCTTTTCGTCGAAAAGCACACGCAGATACCACATTGCGCCCTCTTTTTCAAAGCAGACGTCCCACAGCTCGCAGCCGTATTCTTCGATTATCGGCATAACGAGCTTTTCGGCAAGCTCCTCAATCCGTCCGCTCTGCACTTTTTTTCCGCCTTTTTCCGCCGTACTATTACCTCCTTGACATGCAAACGCATTTTTCTTATACACAAGTTAAGACCGGGCTTTGTCAACCCGGTCTTAATCTTACTATTACAATATAGATTATATCCCTTTTCGCCGCATTTGTCAATACCCTGCGGCAAAATTTACGCTCTTATGCAGTCTTTCCGAAAATTATTTGACTACAATATTTACGAGCTTGCCGGGAACGGCGATTTTCTTGACGATTGTCTTGCCGTCAACTGCGCCCTTTACAGACTCGTCCGCAAGCGCCGCCTCAATCATTCCGTCGGAATCAAGACCTGCGGGAATGCTGAGCTTTGCACGGATTTTGCCGTTTATCTGAACTACGATTTCGATTAAATCCTCAACGCAGAGCGATTCGTCGTAGCTTACCCACTTCTGCTCGTTGAGAATGCCGCCGAAGAGAGTGTTATACATTTCCTCTGTCTGGTGCGGTGCAAAGGGGTTGAGCATAATCAGCAGAGCCTTCATTTCCGCATGATTTACGCTGCCCGTTGCATAAATATCGTTCAGCAGAGCCATCATCGAAGCGATTGCCGTATTGAACTTCAGCGCCTCAATATCCTCGCTTACCTTCTTGATTGTCTTGTGGAACGACGCCTCAAGCTCCTTGCGGTAGCTGTCGCCGTCAACGAGAATTTCCTGGAGCGACCATACTCTGTCGAGGAAACGCTTGCAGCCCTTTATGCTGGAGGGGCTCCAGGGAGCTGTCTTTTCAAAGTCGCCGATGAACATTTCATAGAGGCGGAGCGTGTCTGCGCCGTATTCTCTGATTACGTCGTCGGGATTGATTACGTTGCCTCTGGACTTGGACATCTTCTGTCCGTCCTCGCCGAGAATCATGCCGTGGCTCGTTCTTCTCATGTACGGTTCCTTTGTGCCTGTCGAGCCGATGTCGTAGAGGAACTTGTGCCAGAAACGTGAGTACAGCAGGTGGAGCGTGGTGTGCTCCATGCCGCCGTTGTACCAGTCAACAGGCATCCAGTAGTCATGCGCCTCCTTGCTTGCGAGGCATTCCTTGTTGTCGGGGTCGCAGTATCTGAGGAAGTACCACGACGAGCCTGCCCACTGGGGCATTGTATCGGTTTCACGCTTTGCCGCACCGCCGCAGCAGGGGCAGGTTGTGTTTATAAAGCTTTCGAGCGTGGACAGCGGGCTTTCGCCGTTGTCGGTAGGCATATAGCTGTCAACGTCGGGCAGGCGCAGAGGCAGTTCGCTTTCGGGGAGCGCTACCCAACCGCACTTTTCGCAGTATACAACGGGGATAGGCTCGCCCCAGTATCTCTGACGGGAGAATACCCAGTCACGGAGCTTGTAGTTTACCTTGCTTGTGCCCTTTTTGTTTTCTTCGAGCCATTCCTTGATTTTAACCTTTGCGTCCTCAACAGAAAGACCTGTGAGGAAGTCAGAGTTTACCATAACGCCTGTTGCGCAGTCGGTGAACGCCTCTTTTTCAACGTCGCCGCCCTTTACAACCTCAATTATCGGCAGTCCGAACACCTTTGCGAACTCCCAGTCACGGGTATCGTGAGCGGGTACCGCCATGATGGCGCCTGTACCGTAGCTCATGAGAACGTAGTCGGAAATGAAAATGGGGATTTCCTTGCCGTTTACGGGGTTAATCGCCGTTACGCCGTCAAGCTTCACGCCTGTCTTGTCCTTGTTCATTTCAGTTCTGTCGAAATCGGACTTGCGTGCGGCAGCTTCCTGGTACTTGCGGATTTCGTCCATGTTTCCGAGCTTGTCCGACCATTTTCCTATCATCGGATGTTCGGGGGAGATAACCATGTATGTTGCGCCGAACAGCGTGTCGGGGCGTGTCGTGTATACCGTCAGCGTATCGCCTGCGGATGTGCCGAAATTAACCTCCGCACCTGTGGAGCGACCAATCCAGTTTGTCTGCGTGGCCTTGATTTTTTCGAGGTAGTTTACCTCCGCAAGGTCGTCAAGCAGGCGCTGTGCGTATTCCGTGATTTTCAGCATCCACTGGCTCTTTTCCTTGCGGACAACCTCGCTGCCGCAGCGTTCGCATACGCCGCCGACAACCTCCTCGTTTGCAAGAACTACCTTGCACGAGGTGCACCAGTTTACTGCCATTTCCTTCTTATATGCAAGACCCTTCTTGAACATTTCAAGGAAAATCCACTGCGTCCACTTGAAATACTCGGGGTCGGTCGTGTTTACCTCTCTGTCCCAGTCAAAGGAAAGACCGAGCGCCTTGAGCTGGCTTTTAAAGCGTTCTACGTTCTTTTCGGTAACGATTGCGGGGTGAATTTTATTCTTTATCGCAAAGTTCTCCGTAGGCAGACCGAATGCGTCCCAGCCCATCGGGAAAAGCACGTTGTAGCCTTCCATTCTGCGCTTACGGGAAACAATGTCCATCGCCGTATAGGGGCGGGGATGTCCTATGTGCAGACCCTGTCCCGACGGATAGGGGAATTCAACAAGTGCGTAGAACTTAGGCTTTGTGTAGTCGTTGTCAGCGTGGAACGTCTTGTGCTCGTCCCAGTATTTCTGCCATTTCTGCTCGGCAGCGGTAAAATTGAATTTTTCCATTTCATATATCCTTTCCTGCGTGTCCGCAAGTAAATATTGGTATAAATAATAATCCAAGCTATATTATATATTTTTTGGCGGCAAATGTCAAGCAAATTCGGCGTAATTGCGGCATAAGCCGAAAATGGGGCTCACGCCGTGCGGCGGGCGGACCGGCACTCCCTGCCCCGTGAGGGGACGCTGTAAAAGAAACAATTATACCGAGAGTATAAAAAGCCGATAGCGGATAAAAGCCCAAAAACGCACTCGTTTCGCTGTTATATATGGCTTCGCTGTGGGAAATGCACAAATATCTGTAAACCGAACTATAAATTTACACAAGAAATCCGCTTGACATTTTTTGCTCGGCAGAGTATAATAGAGCGAGATATAAAAATCATTTACAGCTTGTATAATATTACAGCGGCTGTAACCTTTGTAATCGAATTGACATAAAATTGTAAAACTTTTGTTGTTGTATTCGGCTGCGGGGTATGATATAATGTGAACAAAGGAAGAAAATATGAAAAAGAAATTCATTATAACCGTTCTGGCGGCGGCTATGCTTACAGCGTGCAGCGAAAGACCTGCACAGGACGCCGCACAGACATCCGTTTCCGACATTGCGGCGGTTTCGGTTTCGTCCTCGGAGATTATTACTCTCCCTCGTGACAACCAGCCCGTCTTTTCGGAAATCGACAGCACAAACGGCGTCGTGCAGACCGCACAGGCGCTGCTCGGAACTCCTTTTGCCGAGGGCGGCAAGACCCTCGACGGCTTTGACAATTCGGGCTTTATCTACTATGTTCTCCGTGAAAACGGTTATGTGAACTGCCCGAGAATGACCGACGACCAGGTAAATATGGGCGAGCACATCGGCTACGACGAAATGAAGTCGGGCGACCTTGTGTTCTTCTCCGACGACGAGGGCTCGGATGACGCTGATTTCGGCGGAATCTACATCGGCGAGGGTACTATGATTTATTCCTCTGTGCCCGGCAGCTGCGTTGTAAAAAAAGACATCTCCGAAAGCTACTGGACAAAGCGTTTCGTAACGGCGGTCAGCCTTTCATGACGAAAACTTATTTTAAATATCCTTCCATATAACAAAGGACAGCGTAAAGAAATTTACGCTGTTTTTTGTTTCGTTTTTGCGGTGCCCCTCACAGGCGCAAGCCTCACGGCGCCGTGCAAAATCCCTCCTCCGTCGGCATTTTGCTGTCGTTCCCGAGGAACTCCCCGCATATTCCCGCTCTGCGCAGGAATATGCGTCGGCGCCTCTCCCGTTCGGCGGAACTCGTACTCACGTTCAGAAAAACCCGCAGACTGCATGTCTGCGGGTTTTGTTTATTCTCCTTTGAGTATCTTTATTGCCTGCTCAAGAGTTTTTCCTTCCTCGCTAAGCTCGGTGAGGCGGATGATAATATCCTTTCTCTCCACCGATGCTGCAAGCTCGGCAATAACGTCGTACTGCGACCTTTTTACGTCTTTTTCTCCGTCCATGTTATTTCCTCCTTTTTTACCTTCTCGTCCGCCGCTATGCAAAATTAAACCACAGCTTTTCGCTCTCGGAAAATTCAACCGAGCCGTTGCACAAATCCGTAATTTTCTCACGGAGCGGCGTTTCGTCGTCCTCACGGACAACGAGCGTAACGCTTACTTTGTCGGTGAAATCCTCCGACTGTATGCGGACGTCCGACTCCGCAAGCGTTCTTGATATTTTTCCGTAGAGCGTATAGTCGACCGTCAGCGTGAGCTGTGCCGCACTGCACATATACAGCTTTTCTGCGGCGTCAACGGCGCATTTTGCCCCCTGTGTGTACGCACGGACAAGCCCGCCCGCACCAAGGAGAATGCCTCCGAAATATCTCGTCACAACACAGCATACGTCCGTCAGACCCTCTTTGCGGAGCGC
>JAZNLN010000145.1:0-6632 GCA_045579125.1 Ruminiclostridium sp. | reverse complement strand
CTTTTGGATTTGGGGCTTTATATAGACGAGGGGGCTCCTCGCCCCCGGACAAAGTTTTATTTTGTTTCCCACGAGCGAAACCCCTCGCCCCATTTCTTGTCCCGTCAAGAAATGGGGGAAAGAAACGTCCGTTAGCACGGGGCATGACCGCAGTTTTATTAGGCAAGAAACAAGCACGTCCGTTTCTCAAACACGCAAAAGTTTTTCGCAAGGCATTGCAAAAAACTTTTGAACTCGAAACGGAGGAAAGAGCGCACGAAAACAAGCACAACGCTCTCAAACGTATGCTTGTGCACGAGGCAAGAAGTACCGGCCTATAATGTCTTTTCTCGTTCATATGCAGTGGCGTAAATTTTGAGAGCTTTTATAGTGGAGTGCGGCGGGGCGGTTGAGGAATAAATTATAATCTTGTCGACCGCACCGCTTTAAAGCAATGAACGCCTAATTCGTACTAACAACCCTTGTATTTTTATTTAACGTGAGTGCGGTAGGACGGCGCAAAATAGTGTGACTTCTGAATAATTGCACTGCTTTAAAGTGGTGAATATTTAATTCATGTCAACCCCTTTTGTTTACCTTTATGCAGATGATATGTGGAGCAGCCGTGCAGCCACCACCCCGCACAAACACAGCACCGCCACGAGCGAAGCGAGGGCGACGAACGGAGTGAGGAGCGGGTAAAATGGCGGCGAAGGCGGCATTTTACGGCGGTGCGGGATGGTTGTGCGTGTGGGGAGGAGGGGCAGTGCGTAAAAAAACAAGCTCCCTCCCCAAATCAGATAAAACACTATTTTCGGAGCGAAAGCCTATAAATCAAATGTGCGAAAGTGTAGGGGCGCCCTTTACAAAGGGCGCAGATACTCCCATGCCTACTCTTATTTCGGCGTCCTTGCAACAACTGTGCCACTTTAAAGCGGTGAAATTCTAATCCATGTCAATAGCTCGTTTTTTGATTTAATGAGGGTACGACAGGACGGCTCAAAATAGTGTGATTTCAGGACAACTACACCGCATTAAATTGACAAACGCCAATTTCACACCACAAATGCTCACTCCGCACCACCCCTTTTGATTTCCTTTAAGCAGATGATATGCGGAGCAGTTGTGCAGCTCACACCCCGCACAAACACAGCACCGCCACGAGCGAAGCGAGGGCGACGAACGGAGTGAGGAGCAGGTAAAATGACGACATAGGCGGCATTTTACGGCGGTGCGGGATGTCCGCACTTGTCTGTATAAAAAATCCACGTTGCAATTCCCGCACAGGAAGTCTTTGGAAGGGGGTGCGGGGGATAACCTTTCTTCAGAAAGGTGTCCCCCGAAAGAGTGCCCGCCCCAAATCAGATAAAACACTATCTTCGGAGCGAAAGCCTATAAATCAAATGTGCAAAAGTTTAGGGGCACCCTTTTCAAAGGGCGCAAAGGTGTCCCCCGAAAAAGTGCCCGCCCCAAACCAAGCAAAACATTATCCTCGGAGCGAAAGCCTATAAATCAAATGTGCAAAAGTTTAGGGGCGCCCTTTTTAAAGGGCGCAGAGTCTCTGAAAACAAACCCTCACAACCCAAGCCCCAGGCCGAGCCCGTCAAGCAAGCACACGCAATGTGCCGCTATACCTTTGCCCGCAAGGCCGAGACCTTCCTCGGTAGTTGCCTTTATGTTTATCTGCGACGGCATGACCCTGCACATCTTTGCGAGATTATCCCTCATCTGCGGGATAAACTGCGCAAGCTTCGGCTTTTCGGCGATAACCGTCACGTCGATATTTTCGACCGACCAGCCCGCCTGCGACGCAAGCTGTATCACCTTTTCCAGCAAAAGCATGCTGCTTATGCCGAGGTATGCGTCGTCCGTGTCGGGGAAGAGCTTTCCGATGTCGCCGAGCGCCGCCGCTCCGAGGATTGCGTCCATTACGGCGTGCACAAGCACGTCGGCGTCGCTGTGTCCGTCAAGGCCGAGCTCAAATGGGATTTCTACGCCGCCGAGGATAAGCTTTCTGCCCTCGGTCAGCCTGTGCACATCGTATCCGTGTCCAATTCTCATACAGCACCTCTTGTCATATTTCTGTCAGCCCGTATTTTTCTGCGAGCATTTCCGCTGTCAGCAAATCTTCGGGCGTTGTTATTTTTATATTTTCGTAGCTGCCTTCGCAAACCGTGACCTTAATGCCCGCCGCCTCCGCCATGGATGCGTCGTCGGTAGCATTCCCGCCGCAAAGCATCGCTTTTTCGTATGCCTCACGGCTGAAAATCTGCGGGGTCTGCGCCGCATAGAGCAGGCTTCTGTCGGGGGTCTGCTCGATTTCGCCGTTTCTGACGAGCTTTATCGTGTCCTTTACAGGCACGGCCGCTATCGCTGCGCCCGATTTTTCCGCCGCCGCAGCAGTTCTTCGGATTATATCCGCCGTTACGAACGGACGTGCGCCGTCGTGGATTGCTATAAGGGGGCAGGAGGAGGCTTTAAAGCCGTTTTCGGCGGACTGTCGGCGTACAGCCCCGCCCGCAGTAAGCTTCAGCTTGGCGGAAACGCCGTGCTTTTCGCACAGCTGCCGTATTCTGCCGAAATTGTCCTCGGCTGTTACGACTATTACCTCGCTCACCTCGGGCAGACGGTCGAATGCGCCGACGGTGCGGACGATGACGGGTATTCCGCCGACCTCGCACATCAGCTTGTCAACGCCCTGCATACGGCTTGACGTGCCGCCTGCGACGATTACCGCAGAAATCGGCGTCATTCCTCGTCCTCCTTGTAGTTGCCGAGGAGCTTGAAAAATTTAAGCTCGTTTCGGAGGTTTGTGAGCAGCTTTACAACCGAATCGTTGCGGATGTCGCCCGCAAAGTCAAGATAGAATACAACCTCAAACGCTTCGTCGGACAGCTCTCTCGGCATGGGCTTGCTTTCGATTTTCAGCAGGTTCAGCCCGCTGTACGAAAATCTCGCAAGCAGACGGTTGAGCTCGCCCGCTTCGTGCGGAGTGGAGAGGATTACCGAAACCGTGTCGGCGTCGTCTGTGACGTGGAGGCGCTTTGAAACGCAGATAAAGCGTGTAAAATTGTTGCGGCTGTCGGTAATGTTTTCGTTTATTATTTCAAGCCCGTACATCTTCGCACAGCTTTCGGAGCAAATCGCCGCTATCGGCTCGTCGGAGCAGCTTACAAGCTGTGCCGCCGCCGCCGTATTGCTGTAAGGAACGGGTTTCAGAGAGCTGTTTTTTATAAACTCCGAGCATTGGCTGAGCGCCTGTTCGTGGGAGTAAACGCCGGAGATGTCCTCGGGGCGTGTGCCTTTTCGTACGGCAAGAACGTGGTTTATGCAGATTCGCACCTTTCTGCATACGAAAAGATTATGTTTTGCAAGAAGTGTAAACGTTGCGGAAACGTCGCCCGCTGTGGAGTTTTCTATCGGCACCACGCCGTAGTCAGCGTTCCCGCTTTCAACCGCACGGAATACCTCTTCGAAATTCTCCTTGAAATCAATGTCGCAGCCGTCGCCGAATATCTTTTCGCACGCCTTCTGCGAATAACTGCCCTTTGTAACTGCGGAAATTCTCGGATTTTCTGCTGGCGGGCATATTTCGAACGGCTCAAGCTCGGTTATCAGATTCATCTGCTGACATTTAGAGGCGTCCATTATGCCCTTGAAAATCAGGTTCAGGGCGTCGGAGTACTCCTCGGGAGCCGCCGAGCACACCTTTTTCAGCACGTCGTCCTCTCGCCCTTTCTGAAAAACGGGCATATTGTTTGCGAGCTTATACATTGCAACCTGCTCGGTCAGCTTCATTCTTTTTACCAGCAGGTCGGTAAGCTCCGTATTTATTTTGTCAATATCCTTGCGGATTTCGTTAAGCTCCATATTTTGTCCTCATAATCATCAAAAGCGGCATGAGTGATTACGCCTCTGCCGCTTTCGTTTTTAATCCATGCCCTCGCCCTCGGGGGATATGGGCTCCGTGGTCGTTTCCTCGGGCTCGCCGCCGATGTCGGGCTCGTTATCGCTGTTCTCGTCCTCTGTCGGCTCGTCGTCGGCAAAGTTCTCGGGGAGAACATCCTTTTCGTTGGGTATACCGCTTATGCGGGAGATGTAGTAAATTGTTACGATTTCGCCCTCGGCTACATTGATAAGCTCGCCTACCTTCTTGCTGCAGCCCGCAATCGTGTCAGCTTCCTTCTTGTTGTTCTTGACGGGTGTAAGCTCGTATGCGATTCCGTAGTCCTCCGAAAGCAGTTCCTTGTACTTCTCAAGGCTCATATCCTTGTAGTCGGGCAGTTCCACAACCTCGGGGCCTTTGCTTACCTTGACGGTAATGGCGGTGCCTGTGGTAACTGTTTCGCCGCCTTCTATGCTCTGTTCGAATATAGCGCCACGGTCGTGCTCGCTGTTGTACTCAAACTCGGGCGTGAACGTAAGATACGAGTATCTTGCGTCGGAAACTACCATGTCGTAAATTCTGTCGGTAAAGTCGGGGAGAATGTAGCGGTCGAGAGCCTCGGTCGTTACGACGGGCTCCTTTGTCGTTGTCGGCGGGGTCGTGGTGACCTCGGGAGCGGTTGTTGTCGTTACCGTAGTCTGCTGCGGCACGGCGGGGGGAGTGTGCTCCGAGAAATAAATAATAAGCACGACAAACGCCACAACTACCATTCCGAACATAGCAAGACCGACAATCGAGCCGATGTTGCTTTTCTGTTTTTCCTTGCTCTGCTTTTTGGGCGGAGCTTTTTTCGGAACGGGATTTCTGCCGACCTGTGGGCGTATTGCGCCGCCTGCCGCCGTATGCGGGTGCTCAAAAAGTTCGGCAACCAGCTCGTTTATCGAGTGTATACGCTTTCCGCTGTCTATCGCAAGTCCTCTCATTATCGCAGAGGACACGCCTGCGGGAATGTTGCGGTTTATCATCATCGGCTCGGTGAGCGTATCGCCGTCGGCACGGCTCTGTGCGTCGGCGGGGATATTTCCCGTCAGCACACGGTAAAGCACGGCACATATTCCGTACACGTCCGTCCAGCTGCCGTGGCGTTCGAGGCTTGAATACTGCTCGGGGGAGGCGTATCCCGAATACACCTCGCAGTCGATGTTGCTGTCAACCGTTCTTGCGGCGCAGATGCTGAAATCCACAAGCTTCGGCTGCATTTTATCGGTTATGAAAATTGTTGTCGGGTTAATGCCTCTGTGGATTATTCCGAGGCGGTGAATTATGCCGAGAGTTGTAAGTATCGGCGGGAAAAGCTCCTTTACCTGCTCCCATGTCAGCGTGTTGCCGCAGTTTGCGAGGTAGGTTTTAAGGCTTATTCCCTCAACGCTTTCGAGCACGACATAAGCGGTGTTGTTCGCCTGGAACACGTCGTAAATCGTCTGCACATTTGCGCTTTCTGCGCTGCTCATCAGCAGCTTGTATAAATCCACAAACTCCGAAAGGTAGGATTTGTAGAGGGGGAGACTGTCGTTCCGCACACGGATTACTTCCTCGTCACGGTCACGCATGCACAGCGTGTCGGGCATATACTCCCTTATGTTGACAGTTCGGTTTTCCGCCGTGTCATATGCAAGGTAAACTGCGCTTTCGCCGTTGTATGCGAGGAGCTTGCCGATGATGTATCGGTCGGCAAGAAAGGTTTTCGGGGAGAGGTAGGACGCAAGGCTTATCGAGCTGTCGGAGTATCCGCAGTTCTTGCAGTCGCCGTCGTAGTCCTTTTCCTTCATACAACCCATGCACAGGTTTGTTTCTTTCTTCATAAAATGAGAATTTCCTTCCTATTTGGAGGCAAGACAAATGCTTGCTGTCATGTAATCATAATCATACTAATAATACAGCAAAACAGCGAAAATGTCAATAGTTTTGTGAGTTTTGGGGCTGCACGCCCCAATGTCCCCCCTTTTTGGTTTTTAGGCTTTATGTGGGTGCTTGGGGGCTACATTTTTGCGAATAGCAAAAATGCACTTGCCCCCCAGATTATGTTTTATTTGATTTCCGCCGAGTGCAACCCCTCGCCATATTTCTTGTCTCGCCAAGAAATATGGAAAAGAAGGCGACCACTGCGTGGGGCTTTTGACAAAGTTTTATTAAGCAAGACACGCTACCGTCCGTTTCTCAGACACGCAAAAGTTTTTCGCTCATGCAAAAAACTTTTGAACTCGAAACGGAGGATAGAGCGCCTCTTTATGCAGCGATACCGCTCGAAGGCCTCAACGCTTTTACTGCTTTGCAATGTACTGCTAATGGCGACGAAACTTTTATTCTCCCTGCAATGAACTGCTAACGCCCTCGCTCTCGGAGGTTGTAGAATAAAGCGTTTTAAGAATAGTCTGAATTCGCAGGAACTGCGCTTGTTTAAAATAAGTGAAAAAATTAACTTTACATCATATTTCTCATGACATTTCCATTATTTTAAAGAGGAGCAGTTGTTTTTTGCAAACAAATTCCGCCGCCTCGCCGCACTCTATATAAAAGCTCTCAAAATTACGCTGCTGCCTACGAACGAGAAAATTGTTTTATGAACGGTATATCTTGCCTCGTGCAAAGACATACGTTTGAGAGCGTTGCGGTTGTTTTCGTGCGCTTTTGTCTGTTTCGTGCGAGTTGCGAAAATATTGCGAAGCAATATTTTTGCGTGTCTGAGCACGGACGGCAGTGCACACAC
>JAZNLN010000144.1:0-17865 GCA_045579125.1 Ruminiclostridium sp. | reverse complement strand
GCTTAAAACGCTTGAGGGCTTTGATATAAGACCGACTACCGACGTTGTCAAAGAGGCAATGTTCAGCATTATCCAGTTTGACATCGAGGGCAGGATTGTTCTTGATTTGTATGCGGGAAGCGGTCAGCTCGGAATAGAGGCGTTGAGCCGTGGCGCAGAGAAAGCTTTTTTTGTTGACAGCAGCGTCAACTCAATCCGTGTTGTAAAGGATAATCTTGAACACACGCATCTTGCCGACAAAGCAGAGGTTATAAATATGCCTGACACGGCATTTCTCCGCTGCACCCGTGAAAAATTCGACGTTGCGCTCATCGACCCGCCGTACGAGAGAAAGCATATACAGAAAGTATTGCCGAGGCTGACGGAGGTTATGAACGCAGATGGAATTATTGTGTGCGAGCACGAAAGCACCTGCACGCTTCCTGAAAGCGTGGGAGAATTTTCGGTTGTCAAGGTATATAAGTACGGCAAAACACACATAACAGTTTATAAGCAAAAAACCGAGGAGGCTGACAGCTGATGAAAACAGCAATTTACCCCGGAAGCTTCGACCCGATAACAAACGGACATCTTGAAATTGCAAGGCGCTCCGCTAAGCTTTTTGATAAGGTGATAATGCTTGTTTCGGTTAATCCCGCAAAGCCGGGAGGCAGCTTTACAACGGAGGAAAGAGTGGAGTTTATCCGCCGCTCCGTCAGCAATATGGGGATTACAAATATTGAAGTAGACAGCCACGACGGCGTTCTGGTTGACTATTTTAAGGAGAAAAACGCTAATGCGATAGTCAAGGGACTGCGTGCCATGTCGGATTTTGAAAACGAGTTTCAGATGGCGCTTGTCAACAGAAGTATGTACGACAAGGCAGAAACGGTTTTTCTTTCCGCTGACAGCCAGTACACATTCCTGTCGTCGAGTATGATAAAGCAGCTTGCGATGTTCGGAAAGGATATTTCGCAGTTTGTTCCCGAGTGCATTGTAGATGACGTTATGAAACGCTTGCGTATCAGATAAATAAGCAAAGACATTTAATGAAAGGACGAAAATATGAATATTGATGAAATTCTTGAAATGATGGATGATATGCTTGATAAGGCTGTTCAGGTTCCTTTTTCCAACAAAAAATCTCTTGTTGACGTTGACAAAATGCGTGAACTGATTGATGAGGTCAGAATGAATATGCCCAGAGAAATCAAGCAGGCAAAGGACCTCGTAAGCGACCGTAAGGTTATTATCAGCGACGCAAAGAACGAAGCCAACGCTATAATCACAAAGGCAGAGCAGCGTGCAGCTGTGCTTGTTTCACAGCAGGAGGTTATGCGTGTAGCAAACGCAAAGGCAAACGAGATTACTACCGCCGCACAGGAAAAATCCCGTGAACTCCGTGACACAACCAACAAGTATGTTGATAACATGCTCAACCGTGTAGAGGAGCTCCTCTCTCACGACCTCGTTGACATCAAGAAGGCTCGTACAGCGCTTAAAAGCTCAACTAAATAAAGCTGTGTTCCGTGGTATTTACGGGGCGCAGTCATTACCCCTGTAAACGCAGGGGTTTTTGATTGAAGAAAGGTTTTATATATGAATACATCAACACCAAGAACAGAAATTGCAGACGGAGTATACTTCTCGGCTGTAACAGACAGCCGTTTCAAGCTCAATCTTATCCGTGTTTTCTTTATGGCGCCGTTAAGCGAAGAAAACAATGCGGCGTATACGCTTTTCCCGGCTGTAATTTCAAAGTCAAACGTTAATTTTACCGATTACACCAAGCTTAATAATAAGCTTTCCTCTCTCTATTCGGCGACGCTCCACGATTACAGCGACGCAATGGGCGATACTCACACATTTGGTATTTCTGCAATGATGATTGATAATGCGTTTGCGCTTGAAAACGAGAAGATAATCGAGGAGATGACGGAAATTCTTGTTGACTGTCTTTTTAATCCTGTGCTTGAAAACGGCGTTTTTCCCGAAAGCACGGTAGAGCTTGAAAAGCAGACGGCAATAGACAGCATAGAGGCAGAGCTTAACGATAAGATAGTATACGCAAGAATAAAGGCGTGCGAAACTATCTACAAGGGCGAGCCTGCGGCCCTTCATCCGTTCGGTACGGTTGAACAGATGAAAGATATAACTCCCGAGTCGCTTTATAGGGCTTATAAAAATGCTCTTGAAAACTGCCGTGTGGAAATAGTATGCGCAGGCAGCAATGATTTTGCGGGAGTAAAGGAAAAGTTTGCGGAAGCCTTTTCTTCTGTCAAGAGAAATTATACTGATAACATTTCTTCGGATTTCAGCAAGCTCAAGGAGAGCGTGAGCGAGGTTACGGAAAAGTATCCCGTGTCGCAGAGCAAGCTTGTTATGGGATTTAAGTCCGATTATAAAAATGAAGATGCGATGACGGTTATGTCGATGATTTACGGCGGCACAACAACATCAAAGCTTTTTATGAACGTGCGTGAGAAGATGTCGCTTTGTTATTACTGCAGTGCCGGTTATCGCAAACTCAAGGGAATGATGCTCGTAAACAGCGGCGTTGAAAATGCAAATATCGAAAAGGCAAAATGCGAGATAATCAAGCAGCTTGACGACATAAAGAACGGCGTTTTCACCGACGAGGATATTGAACATGCAATGGTATCGGCGGAAAACGGACTCAAATCCTCCAACGATTCGCTTTCTTCTATTATTACATGGCAGATGCAGAATATTTACAATTGCAGAAATATTACTCCGCAGGAAAAAATAGAGCGTATCCGTGCGGTTACAAGAGAACAGATAATTGAGGCGGCAAAATCTGTATCGCTTGATACGGTTTATGTCCTGACATCCGATGGAAAGGAGATTGCCGATGAATAAGGAAATAATCAGAAACGAGCGCATAAAAGAAGAATATATCCGCATAAAGCACAAGAGCGGATGCACAATCTGCCTTTATCCGATGAAGGATTATTCCACGACGTATGCGCTTTTTGCGACAAAGTACGGCTCGGTCGATACTACTTTCAAAACCGATAAGGATGATGATTTCATAACCGTTCCCGAGGGCATTGCTCATTATCTTGAGCACAAGCTTTTTGAGAACGACGAATGTGACGCATTTGAGCTTTACGCCAAAACGGGAGCGAATGCAAACGCATATACGAGCTTTGACAAGACCGCATATCTTTTCTCCTGTTCGCAGAAGTTCGAAGAGAATCTTGAAATATTGCTCGGTTTTGTTCAGGAGCCGTATTTCACTGATGAAACAGTTGCAAAGGAACAGGGTATAATCGGGCAGGAAATAAAGATGTATCTTGACGACCCGGGCTGGCGTGTCATGTTCAACGCATTGCTTGCGGCGTATGAAAAGAATCCCGTAAGAATTGATATTGCAGGCACGGTGGAAAGTATTGCGCAGATTGATAAGGACCTTCTCTATCGCTGTTATAATACTTTCTATAACCTCAATAATATGGTGCTTTCCATTGCAGGTAATTTTGACGTTGATAAGACTCTTGAAATCTGCGACCGACTGCTGAAGCCGTCGGAGGATGTAAAGCTTGAAACCAAAATTCCCGACGAGCCCGAAGAGGTATTTCAGAAAGAATACAGACAGAAGCTGTCCTGTTCGATACCTCTTTACCAGATTTGTTTTAAAATGCCGAATTACTCGGGTCTTGAGGCTGCAAAGAATTATATTATTTATAATATCCTCTTTGAGCTTGCGCTCGGAAAAACATCGGAGTTTTACAAAAACGCATATGGCAGCCGCCTTATAAACGATACATTCAATGTAGGCGTTTTCAACGGCAGAGGATTTTTTACCTGCGTTTCCGGCGGAGAAGCCCGTGAGCCCGAGAAGGTATTTGAGGCTGTCAAGACAGAACTTGTACGTTTGCGCAAGGATGGACTTTCAAGAGAAGAATTCAGCAATATAAAGAAAAAAACTTACGGCGAGCTTCTCGGGATGTTCAATAATGTGGAAGCAGTTGCAACGCTGGCTATGAATGCGGAGTTTGACGGACTCACAGCATATGACAGCATTGAAATAGCGGCAAAGGTGACCTTTGAGGATATAGAAAAGGCTCTTGAAACGCTTAAAGTTGACAACTCCTGTCTGTCGGTTATTGAGCCGATAGAGTGAGCAAAGAAAGGATTTCAGAATGACATTATTAACGGCAGTCAGAGAGGCGGTTGAGTTTCCCAACCTCTTTTCGGGCGATATAAATGTATCGAGAGTCGCATTTTCAATCGGAGATTATGCGGTTTATTGGTACGGAATTATGATTGGTCTGGGTGTTTTGCTTGCTTTGATATATGCAATGAAACGCTCGTACAAGATGGGCGTACTGCCTGACCAGGTTTTTGATATTGCGTTCTGGGGAGCGATTTTCGGGTTCCTCGGAGCTCGTATTTACTATTGCGTTTTTACAGGTGGATACAATATCGTAACAATGTTTACCGAGGTCCGTGACGGCGGACTTGCGATTTACGGCGGCGTTATTGCGGCGGCAATAGCAGCGGTTATTGTGTGCAAGATTAACGGCGCAAAAATCGGTGCTATGTTTGATGTGGGCGGAATCGGTCTGCTTATAGGACAGGGAATAGGCCGCTGGGGTAACTTTTTCAATCAGGAGTGCTTCGGCGCTCCGACAGCAAACGACCTGCCCTGGGGTATGACAGGCTCTACTATTGTGAACGCTCCCGAGGTAATTGAGGCGCAGAGCAAGCTCCCTGCCGGAGAGTATGCGCTTGTTCATCCTTGTTTCCTGTATGAGTTTTTATGGTGCTTTGTCGGATTTCTTATCCTGCATTTTATTATCAGCAAAATCAAGACATTTGATGGAGAAGTATTCATTTGCTATGTAATATGGTACGGTGCGGGCAGAGCGTGGATAGAGGGACTCCGTACAGACAGTCTCTATATAGGACCGCTCAAGGTTTCGCAGGTAATTGCACTTGCTACCGCAGTATTTTGTCTGATTCTGCTTGTTTACCTGAAGATATATCACAAGAAAAAGGGTACTGTGGTATATGCGAAAACAGAAGAATTTGCAGAAGTTGCGGAACGCTACAAGCGTGACAGAATTGTCGAAAAGGAAGTTGAGGCAGCGAAAAAGGCTGCAAAGCGCACAAGAAAAGAAGCAGTTGTTGCTCCGAGCATACTCGGCGACGACGAATCTGAAAACAGAAAGGGTAATTGATATGGCACAGATTATTGATGGAAAAGCAGTATCGCAGAGAGTTAAGGACGAGATAAGAGCAGAAATCGAAAGAGAAAAGCTTGAGGTTGGACTTGCGGTTGTAATAGTAGGAAACAACCAGGCCAGCCGTGTATATGTCAACAACAAGAAAAAGGCGTGTGAAGTATGCGGAATCAAGTCATATGAATATGCGCTTCCCGAGGAAACTACCGAGGCACAGCTTCTTGAGCTTGTTGATACGCTTAACAACGACAAGAACATCAACGGCATTCTTGTTCAGCTCCCTCTCCCCAAGCATATAAACGAAGAAAAGATTATCGAAAATATATCGCCTGTTAAGGATGTTGACGCATTTCACGCTACAAACGTCGGCAAAATTATGATAGGCAATTATGCATTCCTGCCTTGCACGCCCGCAGGCGTAATGGAGCTTATTCACAGCACCGGAACAGATGTAAGCGGAAAAGAGTGCGTAGTAATCGGCCGTTCAAATATTGTCGGAAAGCCTATGGCTATGCTCTTGCTTCATGAAAACGCAACGGTTACAATCTGTCATTCACGCACCAAGGATCTGGCAGAAGTATGCAGACGTGCGGACATTCTCGTCAGCGCAGTAGGCAGAGCTGATTTTGTGACAGCTGATATGGTCAAGGATGGAGCGGTTGTTATTGACGTAGGAATGAACAGAAATGCAGAGGGCAAGCTTTGCGGAGATGTCTGCTATGACGAGGTTGCGGCAAAGGCGTCCTACATAACTCCTGTTCCCGGCGGCGTTGGACCGATGACAATAGCAATGCTTATGAAAAATACAATAAAGGCAAAGCGTATTCAGGATAATGAAGCGTAAAGGCAATAAAAAATCGCCGCTGATAAATGGCGTGGTGCTTGCGGCGGTTGTTGCATATCTTTGTTTCTATCTGTCTTCGAACGGAATGTGGAACGTTGCAACAGTTTTTGTTGTCGCACTGCTGTCTGTTATGTCCGTTATGATGTTTTTGATTTACTTCAGATTTTTTCGTGAATGAAATCAATGCGGCGGAATAATGATATGTTTACATAATATGTTATCGCAGGGCTGTCTGACGGCTCTGCGATTTTTTTGAAAGCATTTCGTACAATACATTGTTTTTCGGGGCCGCAGAAAAAACTGTGGTTATTTTTTAAAAAAACTATTGAAATTATTTGAAAATGTGTTAAAATATAAATTAGGTATCTATGCTTACAGGATTATATAAAAAAGGAATGATAATAAATGCTGAATTATCTGCTTGATATCTGGAATGGCCTTATCAGTGTTTTTCACTCTATGACGCTGGTTGATTATCTGGATATAATACTTCTTGCAGTTATTTTATATATTGTTATAAAGCTCATGTATGAAACACGTGCCGAACAGCTGATTAAGGGTATTGTCGTCATGGCTGCCGTGCTTTTCATATTTAACCAGCTCGGTTTCAAGGCAATGGGCATGATAAGCGATATGTTCTACAATGTCGGTGTTCTTGCGGTTATTGTAATGTTTCAGCCTGAGCTGCGACGTGCTCTTGAAAAAGTGGGCAGAGCAAAGGTAGGACAAATCTCTTTTCTTGAATCAATAAATAATTCGGAAAACGGACCCATGGAAGAATCTATCCGTCAGATAGGCGTAGCGTGCGAGCGTCTTTCAAGAACAGCTACGGGTGCGCTTATTGTTATCGAGCGTTCATCCAAGCTTGGCGAGCAGATTGATACAGGAACCATCATCAATGCCAAGCCCAGTGAACAGCTTTTCTGCAACCTTTTTTATCCCAATACACCTCTGCATGACGGCGCAATTATTATGCGTGACGGGTACATTCATGCCGCAGGCTGCTTTTTGCCCAAGCCGCAGAAAGAAGAGCTTATTGCAAAGGAGCTCGGTACAAGACATCGTGCGGCAATCGGTATAAGCGAAGTTTCCGACGCTATTGTCGTGGTAGTTTCCGAAGAAACGGGTATAATCTCGGTTGCGGAAAACGGCAAGCTTGAAAGAGGCTTTGACAGAGAAAAGCTTGTAGCGCATTTAAGAAAGAAAATAATACCCGACGAAGAAAAGACGAAAAAGACAAAAAAACAAGGAAAAAATAAGAAGAGTAAGGAGAATGGCAAATGAATAATGTTCTCAAAAAATTCGGAAGATCGTTCCTTGTTAATCTGAAAAATATCATTACAGCACTTCTTCTGTCTATTGTAATATGGTTTGCGATTTCCCTGCAGATTTTCCCGAATATAACAACGCATATCGAGAATATTCCCATAGAATATACAGCGTCGCAGTTTATGCGGGATAACAGCCTTCAGATAAGCTCTGTTGACCTTTCGCAGGTAACTGTTCAGATTTCAGGCAAAAGATATGAAATCGGCGATATGAGCACCGAGGATTTTACTGCGTCGCTTGATTTATCAGGCATAAGCGAGGCGGGCGAGCATACGGTTGACATTATAGTCCGTTCTGTTGACGCAAATAAACAATTTGACATTATATCCGAAAACCTCACAGCGGTAGTTAATGTAAGGCATATTGTAACCAAGGAAATACCCATAACTCCGAATATTTCGGGTGTAACGATAGCTGATGATATGCAGGTTGAGGAATCCGATATAGTGGTAACTCCCGCTACCGTATTTGTCACGGGCGAGGAATCTCTTGTTAATTCCATAAGAAGAATAGAGGCCAAGGCAAAATATGACGGAACTCTTATCCAGAGCTCCGAACTGCAGAGTGATATTTCGATTTATAATCAGCGTAATGCGAAGATGGAAAATGCAGATTTGATTCTGGACACGACAAACTTTACGGTCGAAGTTCCTATTTACAAGGTAAAAACACTTCCGTTAAGCGTATCCTTTACAAGCAATCAGACCAACTTTGATTTCAGAGCGCTTGATTATTCGCTTTCGATAGATGAGATTACAATAGCGTCTCCCGATAATTCTATTGATAACCTCAGCAAGATTGACATAGGCGAAATTTCTCTCAACTCTCTCAACCTCAAGGATATTATCAACGGAATAACTCTTACAATCAAGCTTCCCGAGGGATACAAGAACATTTCGGGAACACAGGTTGTAAAGGTATTCTTCAACAATGCGGACAGTCTTGGCCAGCTCGGCTTTACAGTCCCGAAAACAAACTTTTATATTACAAACGCTCCGTCTAATTATGACGTGGAAATTCTTACCAATGAGCTTGCGGTAACGGTTGTAGGTCTCTCTTCGGATATTCAGGAAATGACGAGCGACGATATTTCAATTTCTATCAATCTTTTTGGCGTTGAGATAACCGAAGGTACCAAGAGCTTGACTGCATCGTTCAGAATTGCGGGAACAAAGGTAGGGGCATGGGTTTCCGGCGAGGAATATAAAATTGATATTAAGACAACAGCAAAAGAAGTTCCTGTGGTAGAGTAAATAAAAAGGACAGGTGATACAGGTGATACAGCAGCAGACATCTGAAATGATTGAAATAGAGCTGAATAATGCAGGTGCATTCTTCGAAAATGTAGGAAAAAGCTTTATTTCATTTCTTCCGACGCTTATTTTTGCGCTGATTGTTCTGATATTGGGCGTAGTGATAACCAAACTTGTTTTGTTCATAATATCAAAAGGCATGAAAAAGAGCATGGTTGATAAGACTGCATCGGGATTTATAAATTCTCTTGTCAGAATCGTTTTGTATCTTCTTGTGCTGTCTATTGTTCTCACTATTCTCGGCGTTCCTGTTGATTCGCTTATTGCAATAATTGCTTCGGGTGCTGTGGCGATAGGTCTTGCGCTCCAGAGCAGCCTTTCTAATTTTGCGGGCGGCATTATTCTTCTTTTTTCCAAACCGTGCAAGGTTGGGGATATAGTTGAAGTAAACGGGATATCGGGCGAGATAGAGCGTATAAACCTTATTTACACTGAGATAAAAACATTTGATAACCGTATGGTTTATGTGCCCAACGGTCAGATGACAAACAGTAATATAATTAACGCCAGCGTAAAGGAAATCCGCCGTGTCGACAGTGTTTTCAGCGTTTCTTACAGCGATGATTATAAAAAGGCGATTGATATTATTAACGGTGTAATTGACGGAATAAGCGAAGTGCTTAAAAATGAAGAACGTTTTGTTCGTGTATCGGGGCAGACAGACGATTCAGTGGAAATAACCGTCAGAATATGGACGAAAAGCGAAAATTACTGGACGGTATATTTTGACCTCCTTGAAAGGGTCAAGGATTCGTTTATCCGTGAGGGAATGACAGTTCCGAGCAAGAATGTTGATATTCATATCAAGGAAAAGGTATAATGAAAAAAGTTATAATAGCAATGAGCGGCGGAGTTGACAGCTCCGTTGCTCTTTTAAAATTAAAGGAAAAATATGATATTGCCGGTGGAGTGACGCTGCATCTGCACGAGTGCGGCGGCGATAAATCCTGCGGCTCAAAAAGTGATTCGAACGACGCACGAAGTGTTGCGGAAAATTTCGGCGTAAAGCATTATGTTTATGATTACTGTGATTTGTTCCGTGAAAAGGTAATCGGAAATTTTGTCAAAAGCTACGAGGAAGGAAAAACCCCTAATCCCTGTATTGACTGCAACAGATATATCAAGTTCGGAAAGCTTTTGGAGGCAGCATTGACGCTTGGATGTGATTATGTTGCGACAGGGCATTACGCCCGTGTGTCGTACGACAGCGTGAGCGGTCGGTGGCTGCTGAAAAAAGCTGTTAGTGAAAACGGTGAAAACAACAAGGACCAATCATATGTTCTGTATAATCTGACGCAGGAGCAGCTTGCACATGTTCTTTTTCCTCTCGGAGAAATGAGCAAGGATGAAGTGCGTGCGCTTGCCGCAGAAAACGGACTGATAAATGCAGACAAACCCGACAGCCAGGATATTTGCTTTGTTTCCGACGGCAGTTATGCGGATTTTATCGAAAAGCAGACAGGGAATAAATCTCCTGACGGTGATGTGGTAAATGTAAACGGAGAAACGGTAGGCAGACATTGCGGACTTATTAACTATACAATAGGACAGAGAAAAGGCCTTGGAATAGCGTTCGGAGTCCCGACTTACGTCGTTGGCAAGGATATGGAAAATAACCGCCTTATCGTGGGCGGGGAACAGGATTTGCTATGCTGCAGTCTTACTGCGTGTGACTTGAATTGGATAGCCATTGAACAGCTGGATGCGCCGCTGAAATGTAAAGCAAAAACGAGATACAAGCAGACCGAGCAGGCGTGTGAGATTTTTCCATGCGGCGACGGAAATGTCAGGGTGGTTTTTGAAAAGCCCCAGCGTGCGGTGACTCCGGGGCAGAGAGTTGTTTTTTACGACGGTGATGTCGTGATAGGCGGCGGAGTAATAATGTGAATAAAGTAAAATAAACGGCATTTTTGTTTGAAAAAACTAAAAAAATGCTGTTTATTTTTTTATTAGCAGGAAAAGTGTGGAAAATTATTGGCATATTTTACAAAAATAAAAATAAAGCACATTTCATAAAAGTAGTACAAAACTATTGAAATAATTTTTAAAGTGTGATAAAATAATATCATACTATTATGCGTGATAATGTGTGCTGAAAACATAATATGTTTTTTCGCCACACGCAATAATATAAATAAACAGAAAGGAAGAAAGTATGGCAATGAAGGTTTCGAGCGAGTACGAACTCCCGCTCCATTTGTTCCATAGCGGAAATATTACTAAGGGTTATCAGTTTTTCGGCTCTCATTTTACAGAGCAAGACGGTAAAAAAGGCGTTATTTTCAGAGTATGGGCGCCTAAGGCTGTTTCAGTCTGTGTTGTGGGTGATTTCAATAATTGGGACAGAACAAAGAGTTACATGAACAAAATAAGCGACGGAGGAATATGGGAGTTGTTTATTCCCGACCTCAAGCAGTACGATACTTATAAGTACAGCATTGAAACCTCTGTCGGCAGAATTCAGCTGAAGGCTGACCCTTACGGCTATCACATGGAAACTCGTCCCAATACCGCTACTAAAATTTATGACCTTGACGGTTATAAATGGAAGGACGCAAAATGGGTAGAGAAGATGAGCAAAACAAATGTTTACAGCTCTCCTATAAACATATACGAAATCCATCTGAACTCGTGGAAACACAAGGCTCACGAGGACGAGCTTTTCAACTATATGGAATGTGCACGTGAGCTTATTCCGTATGTCAAGAAAATGGGATATACTCATATTGAGCTCATGCCGATTGCCGAGTTCCCGTTTGACGGTTCGTGGGGATATCAGGGTATCGGATATTATGCTCCGACTTCACGTTTCGGTCCTCCTAAGGACTTTATGGAATTTGTTGATTATTGTCATCAGAACGACATCGGCGTTATCCTTGACTGGGTACCCGCTCATTTTCCGAAAGACGCCGCAGGACTTTACGAGTTTGACGGACAGTGTTGCTATGAATATGATGACCCGCTGAAAAATGAACACAGAAACTGGGGCACACGCATATTCGACTGGGGTAAGCCCGAAGTTCAGAGCTTCCTTATTTCCAACGCTAATTATTGGCTTGATATGTACCATATTGACGGATTGCGTGTTGACGCTGTTGCGTCGATGTTGTATCTCGACTACGACAGGCGTGACGGACAGTGGAGACCTAACAAGTACGGCGGCAATGGAAATCTTGAGGCTGTCGAATTTATGCAGAAATTAAATACGGCATTATTTGGCGAACATCCCAATATACTTATGATTGCGGAGGAGTCAACCTCCTGGCCCATGGTTTCGAAACCTGCCGATATCGGCGGTCTCGGATTCAATTTCAAGTGGAATATGGGTTGGATGAATGATGTGCTCAGTTATATGTCGATGAATCCCGAGTATCGTCCGTACAACCATGACAAGCTTACGTTCTCGTTCTATTATGCATTCTCCGAAAACTTTATTCTTCCTATTTCACATGATGAAGTTGTATACGGAAAATGCTCAATGCTTGATAAGATGAGCGGTCCGAGAGATAAGCGATTTGCTTCTCTTCGTACGTTCTTCAGCTATATGATGGCGCACCCCGGTAAAAAGCTTACCTTTATGGGACAGGAATTTGCACAGTACAAGGAATGGAACTACAAGACAGGACTTGACTGGGAAGTTCTTGATTTTGACGAACATAAAATGCAGCATGAATTTGTAAGAGCGCTCAATAAGTTCTATGTTGAACGTCCCGAACTCTGGGAAGTCGACAATGACTGGCAGGGCTTCAAATGGATTGTCTGCGATGATAATTCCAACTCCGTGCTTGTATTCAGACGTATCAGCAAATCGGGCAAGGAACTTATTTTCGTAGCAAACTTCCAGCCTGTTGAGCATGAAGTTTACAGCTTCGGCGTTCCTTACTACGCTGATTATGTTGAGGTGTTCTCGACCGAAGATAAGAAATACGGCGGAAAGGGCAGTGCAAATAAGAGTGTAAAGGCAAAAACAGAGGGTATGCACGGCGAGCCTTATTCTGTTACGATAAAGATTCCGCCTATGTCGGCTATGTTCTTTGAGCCGAGAAATATCAGAGAGCCCGAGCCTGTAAAGCCTAAAAAAGCAGCTGCAAAAAAACCTGCTGCAAGCAAAACAGCAAACAAGGGCACAGAAAAGAAAGCTGCTGTAAAAACTGCGGCTTCGGCGAAAAAAACAGCTGTAAAGAGTGCGGCAGATGCAAAGAAACCTGCTGCAAAGAAAACAACGGCATCAAAAACTGCAAAGAAGTAATAAATAAGCTAAAATTATGAACGGAGGTTTCATTTATGAACCATGTAAAAAAAGAATGCGTCGCTATGCTCCTTGCCGGTGGACAAGGAAGCAGATTGTACGCATTAACCCAGAGTATGGCAAAGCCTGCTGTACCCTATGGCGGAAAATACAGAATTATTGACTTTCCGCTCTCCAACTGTGTAAACTCGGGTATAGACACAGTTGGCGTACTGACGCAGTACCAGCCGCTTGTACTCAACGAGTACATCGGAAACGGTCATCCGTGGGGACTCGACAGAGCGCACGGCGGTGTTCATGTTCTGCCGCCTTATGAAACAGCGTCGGGCAAGTCGTGGTACACAGGTACAGCAAATGCTATTTACCAGAATATCAGCTTTATTGACCGCTATAATCCCGAATATGTTGCTATTCTTTCCGGCGACCATATTTATAAGATGGATTATTCGAAGATGCTTGATTTTCATAAGGAAACAAACGCAGAAGCGACTATTGCGGTGCTTGAAGTGCCCTGGGAAGAGGCATCACGTTTTGGTATCATGAGCGTTGACGAAAACGCTGTTATCACAGAATTTGCTGAAAAACCCAAGGAGCCTAAATCCAATCTTGCATCAATGGGCGTATATATCTTCTCGTGGCAGACGCTCCGCCGTCACCTCATCGCCAATGAGCAGGATGAATCCGCAACAAAGGACTTTGGTAAAAATATCATTCCGGCTATGCTTGATGAAGGCTGCAAGCTTGTTGCTTATCATTTCGACGCATACTGGAAGGATGTAGGAACAATCGACAGCCTTTGGGAAGCTAACATGGACTGCCTTGACCCCAACGTTCCCCTTGATATTTACGATTCCAAGTGGAAGATTTATTCAAGAAATCCCATTATGCCTCCTCATTATGTCGGCAAGAATGCAAAGGTTGAAAACTCCATGATAGGCGAAGGCTGTGTTATTGATGGCGACATCGATTTCTCGGTAGTTTTCGAAGGCGTAACTATTGAAGAGGGTGCAGTAATCCGCTCAAGTATAATCATGCCGAATGCCGTTGTTAAGAAGGGTGCTGTTGTAGAATTCTCAATTATCGGCGAAGAAACCGAAATTGGTGAAAATACTCATGTCGGAAGCCAGCCCGAAAAATTCGAAAATCGTGACGAATGGGGCGTAACCGTTGTAGGTCACGGCATAAAGATTTCTGACAATAAGGAAATTAAAACAAAGTCAATGATATCTGAGGATATGTAATTGCAAAAACGAAAGGATTGATTATTATGGCAAATATGTCAAAGGTATTGGGTCTTGTTTTTGCGAATATGCATGACTCAACCGTAACTGATTTAACAAAAGTAAGAACAATGGGAAGCGTACCGTTCGGCGCAAGATACCGTCTTGTGGACTTTCCGCTTTCCAATATGGTTAATTCCGGTATTTCCGATATAGGCGTAATTACAAAGGCAAATTACCGCTCTCTGCTTGACCATCTCGGCTCAGGCGATGAATGGGATTTATCGAGAAAAACAGGCGGACTTCATCTTCTTCCTCCTTATAGCAATGTAAACGGAGGTCTTTACAGAGGCCGTCTTGACGCACTTGCAGGAATCAAGGATTATATTATGCACTCCGACGCAGATTATGTTGTTATGTCGGACTGCGATGTTATTGCAAATATCGACTACAAAAAGGTAGTTGAATTCCATGAGAAAAAGGGCGCAGACATTACAATAGTATACAGCAAGGGAACATACTCCAGCGAAAGCATGAAAACCAAGACTGTGCTCAGCGTAGGCGATTCGAGCGAGGTATATGATGTGCTTGTAAGACCTGACATTGAGGGCGAGTATAATACAAGCCTTAATATGTTTGTTCTTGGCAAGGAATTCCTTTTAAAGCTTATAGTTGAATCTGCAAGCCGTAATCTTTACAGCTTCGAGGTTGATATTTTACAGCACAAGCTTAAGGATTTCAAGGTATACGGTTATCGTTTCGATAATTACTGCGCACAGGTTGACAGCATTCAGTCGTATTTCAAAATTAACATGGAGCTTATGGATATTGATAAGCGCAATCAGCTCTTTACTGCTGACGATCCTATCTACACAAAGATTCGTGACGACGCTCCCGCAAAATACGGACTTGAAGCGAAGGCAACCAATTCGCTTATTGCTGACGGTTGCATTATCGAGGGTCAGGTTGAAAACTCGGTACTGTTCAGAGGCGTTAAGGTAGGAAAGGGCGCAGTTGTCAAGAATTGTATTCTTATGCAGGATACAGTTATCGGCGGCAAGTGCGAGGTTAACTATGTAATTGCCGACAAGAACGTTGTTGTATGTGACTATCGCTCAATAAGCGGAACAGTTGATTATCCTGTATTCATCAACAAGAGTTCTGTTGTATAAATGATTGTAACGCCCCGAAGTACATCGGGGCGTTCGTTTGTATCGGAGGTATAAGTGACTCACGAAGAACTGCTTGAATACGCATTGAAGAAAAAAGGCGCATATGTAGATTATCCGTTCGGTGATGATGTAACCTGCGTCAAGGTAAAGAAAAGAATTTTTCTCCAGTTGTTTTTTCTGAAAGGCTTGCCAAAGATAACGGTCAGCGGGGATGTGATGACAAATGAATTTTACAGACGTCTGTATCCTGAATCTGTTGTTCGTGGTTATCATTGCCCGCAAGTACAGCGGCCTTATTTCAATACAGTCAGTCTTGACGGGAAAGTGGAGGATGATGAGCTTAAAAAAATGCTGGATATATCTTATGCTCGTGTTGTAAGCAAGCTTACCAAAAAAGCGCAAAAGGAGCTTGAGAAGGAATAAGAAAGGAGTGAGACTTATGTTGTCATTGAAGAATGTTGACCACGGTAAGACCTTTGATTGGGGAAATGCGTCGGATTATTATGCAAAATTCCGAGATATTTACCCCGAGGAGTTTTACGAAAAACTGCTTGAATACGGTATCGGCACAGCTTGTCAGAGTGTTCTTGATGTTGGCACGGGTACGGGCGTTATACCACGGAATATGTATAAATACGGAGCTCGTTTCAAGGGCATAGATATTGCGGAAAACCAGATAGAGAAAGCAAAGGAGCTTGCAAAGAAAGGCAATATGGACATTGAGTTTAGTGTGTCGCCTGCGGAGGAAATGCCTTTTGCCGACGACAGCTTTGATGCAGCAGTAGCGTCGCAGTGTTTTTTCTATTTCAATCACGATATCTCTGCTCCGACTATGAACAGAGTGCTTAAAAACGGAGGGCTGTATGCAGTAACCTACATGGCGTGGCTTCCGTTTGAAGATGAGATTGCAAAGGCGAGCGAGGACCTTGTGCTTAAATATAATCCCAAGTGGACAGGTTATGGAGAACGTCGGCACGATGTGTTTATACCCGAGGTTTATGAGTGGTTTTTTGACCTGGAGGAAACTTATCTTGAGGATGTGTCAGTTCCGTTTACAAGAGAAAGCTGGAATGGAAGAATTATGGCATGCAGGGGAATAGGTGCATCGCTTTCTCCCGAGCGTGTTGATGCATTCAGCCGTGAACATATGAAACTGCTGGAAGAAATTGCACCCGAGGAGTTTAAGGTTAAACACTATATTACCATGACTCTCCTTAAAAACAAAAAATAAAATATGCCGCATCGTATTTCGGTGCGGCATTGCTTATCAGGCGACAGATATTGATTTTTTTGTAAAATAATGTTATAATAACCAAAAATACTATTGCGAGGATAAAAATATGGATTTTTCTAAAATAACAGCTTGCGGAGAATGCTGTGACGGGTGCCAAAAGAAAAAAGACGGAATATGTAATGGTTGTATAGAGGCTGACGGTTATGTTCCTGAATGGTCCGGCTCAGGAAGATGTAAGGTTCATGCTTGCACTCGTAACCATAATGTGCAATTTTGCGGTTTATGTGATTGTTTTCCATGTGATAAGCTGAGAGAAATTATACATTGGAATAAAAATATTATCGAGCAACAACATCATTTAGCTGATAAATATTTAAATAAAAAACTGTTATAAATATTGCTAAAAACAACATAAAATGGTATAATAATATAGTAAAATTTATTAAAAGGAAAGAATACTATGGATTTTTCAAAACTTAATTTTGGAGTAGACGGCGATAGCATTACTGCGGGACAGCAGTGGTCCTGGCACGTTTTCAGCAAGCTTGGTATGGCGACGCATCACAATGTTGCTGTCGGCAGCTCGGTCTGGTACAAGCGGGCCATTGAATGCAACGGTTTATCGGTTACAACACAGGATTACACCGATGATAATTTTGCAGGTATAAGCGATGGCTGGGAGCCTACCGATGATGTCGAGGAGCTTCAGAAAAGAGCAAATAACTGCGCAGTAGTTCATGTTCAGAAATTCATCGAAGAAGTGAAAAACGGAGAATACCCCGTTCCTGATGTATTTGCTTTTGCTATGGGTACAAATGACGATATAAATATGCTGGGAGATGCGGATAAAGCGCTGACAGGAAAAAAACTTGACGGGAATGAAAATATTGACCTTTTCACAGAGGCAGGAGCGATGCGCTGGTGCATTCAGAGAATAATGGAAGAATATCCCGAGGCGAGAGTGTTTGTGCTTACGCCGCTTCAGACAGCTACTCCTGAACATAATAAGAAAATTGAAACGCAGATAGAAACTGTTTTTGTCAAGGTGGCCGGCGCAATGGGCGCACAGATAGTTGACTGCTACCATGAAAGCGGTATATGTGAAAAGTTTGAAATTATAGGCGGAGAGGGAAGATACCTTCGTGATGGGCTTCATCCCAAGGAAAACGGTCAGGCTCTTGAAGGGGCGTATGCCGCAAAAGAAATCGGACTAAATTTATTTTGATGTTATATTGGCAAGACCGTTTTGGATCTGACTCTGAAACGGTCTTTTATAAAAAATATAAAAAATATAAATTTTTTTCAAAAACCCCTT
>JAZNLN010000143.1:0-3413 GCA_045579125.1 Ruminiclostridium sp. | reverse complement strand
GAAAGGTTTCCACCGATAAATGCATATAAAACTTCTATATGGGTACCGCTCTTACAACTGCGGGGTTAGCTGTTTCTTATAAAAGGCGGGAACTGCCCAAAGGCGGCTCGCCTTGTTTTCGTGCAAATGCGCCGTCACGGCGCTTGTTTCGCAGTCTGTTCGTCGGCAAATCCCTTACATCCGCTTATTCGATGAACGCCAGCATATACTTCCCTGTTCCGTCAGCGATTAAGTGTGCGGTTTTAGTAAAGTTTTCCGTCGCAAATGTTTCATGCTGTACGACGTTGAACATATATTCCACAATAATTTCGCTCGTTCCGTTGTAATATGCTTTTAAGATTGACGCAGACGGAGTTCTGCTTGCGTCGACTATACCTGCCGTGCAAATCAGACGCTCTCCGTCCAGACGGTTTATGCCGGGATTCAGATTGTCTTTGCTTATAGTGTCATCCGTTAAAAAAGAGAATAACTTATTCAGTTCCGAAACATCATATACTGCGCTTCCGTTCTCAAGCTCTTCTATGAGTGCATAGGGCGGACATTCGTATGACTCGCAGGACATCCAGTACATTGCGTCCTTCAGATAGTCGTCCTTGCGGTCATACACACAGCGGCTCGCAACCTCAAGCAGATATGTCAGCTGCTCATAATCGGCGCCGCCTCTCAATAAGCCCGACCAGGCCTGCTCGTCAACGGTGCCGCTGTTTAATGTGGGAGATATTCTCTCCTCGTATGTAAAGTACTCGTTTTCCGTCAGTCTTATAAACGTTTCAAGGTCAGTTCCCGCTAAAAATTGTCCCTGCGCCTCGTCGCACACCGTTATCGAAAGACACAGGCTGTCGGAAATTTCCTTGTAGTATCGGTATCCTTTCTGAACGCCGCTGTCTGTGTTATCAAACAAAAAGTCTATACTGATTATATGTTCGCCGTCGCCGTTTATGAGATAATTCAAGCTGTTTACACGATTGCCTGATGTCGATTCCGACATTTCTTCTATTTCTTTCTCAACCTCTGCCTTGGTTAATGCCCAGTAGTCGACCCTCACGCCGTTTTTAAACAATGTGTCGGGACGATCGTCGTCGGCAGGTTTTCTTGCAACCATCCATTGCAGCATTTCCTTGGCATATATACCCGAATACTCCTTTGTGGAGGAATATCTGATTCCAAAAGCTGTCATATCAATGTATTCCAGAGCAAATGGGTCGTACTCATCGGGAACTGTGATGTTGCCGGGATTCGAGGGAACATTGTCGGCAGGCTGACTGCCGCCGTCGGATATGACTTTTACTTCGATATTTTCTCCCACGCCTGTTACGGCGATTTCTCCGCCCTTTTCGATAAGCTTTTCGCCGCCCGCCCATTCTGCGTGCACCTGTCCTTCAAAAACCGTAACACGGCTTTCCTCGGTGTCGGGGGAATATTCGACGCTGTAAGATGTTCCTCTTACGCTTAATATGGTATTGGGGGTGTTCACGACAAACTCCGAGCCGTCGACGAGCTTATTATCAATAGTAAAAAGCGATTTTCCGTAAATAAGGTCGATGGTGATATTGCCGCTGGTTTCAGTGCCTGTGGAATGAAGTCTGAATGCGGTGTTTTCCTCCGCAACGATATGCTTGTCGCTGTCTGCGAGAAGCTCTAAAAGAGAGTCCTCTCCTACCTCTACCGAATCCTCGGAAACGAGCTGCAAGCCCTCAAAAACGTCCATTTTTTCTTCTCGCTCAACAGTTACCGCACCCTGAAAGCTGTTTACCTTGATTAAGCGGTATGCCTCGTTATTGCCGCAGCCCGCAGCCATTGCAATAACCATTGCAAGCGAAACTGCGATTGAAATTATTTTTCTCATATCTGTTCTCCTGTCGATTTTAGCGTCTAACAAATTATAACATAAAAAGATGTAAATAACAAGATGATTTTTCTGATATGCGGACGTTGTGATTCGGGACGAAAATTGAATAACAAAAGGCGGTCACTTTTTTCAGCGACCGCCTTAAATATTACTTAGCGGCAAATTCTCCGATAATCTCACCGCTTTGCAAAATATGACTTTTTGCTTTTTTCAGAAAACCTCTTTTTGTTGTATTCGAAGATATATTCATTTCGCAATCTAAAGCGTATAATGTGAATTTATATAAATGCTTTTTTCCTTTTGGCGGTTTCGGCCCTGCATATCTGTGCCACCCATACGCTATGCCTTGTTTTGCGTTGCCGAGTGTACCGATGATTTTTCCGTGCGAAACAGCCTTTTTGATAACATCTGCCGCAGGAATATTCCAGATAATCCAATGCGTAAAGTCCTTTATCGGATGGCTTGTATCCTCTAACGTAATCGCTATTGTTTTTGTTTGAGGTGATAGATTCTTTATTACAAATTCCGGAGAAATATCCTGACCATATCCTGTATGTTCAATAATGAAATTGCCCCGAAAGTCAATTCCACGGCACTCAAATTCCAAAATTCTATTATTCATTTCGTATCCCTCACTTCGAGTTTTCAGCTGATTTTATTATATCAAACGCCACTAAAAAAGTCAACGCAAAAAGGCGGTCACTTTACAGCGACCGCCTCAATATTTGTGTATTGTGAGTGTGTATTGTTTGTGTATCACAAAGCAAATCACACCCATTTTCAGGCTGTTTCGGCAAGCACAAGCCTGCATTATACAGCTACCGCCGTCAGGCGGAAAAGGTGCAGCGAATCGCTGCTTACTTCATAGCCTCTTCAACCGCAACTGCGCAAGCAACAGTAGCACCAACCATGGGGTTGTTGCCCATACCGATAAGACCCATCATTTCAACGTGAGCGGGTACGGAGGACGAGCCTGCAAACTGTGCGTCGCCGTGCATACGGCCCATAGAGTCAGTAAGACCGTAGGATGCGGGGCCTGCTGCAACGTTGTCGGGGTGGAGTGTACGGCCTGTGCCGCCGCCGGATGCACCGGAGAAGTCCTTCTTGCCGTTTTCGATAGCCCACTTCTTGTATGTGCCTGCAACGAGGTGCTGGAAACGTGTGGGGTTGGTGGAGTTACCTGTGATGGAAACTTCAACAGCCTCCTGACGCATGATAGCAACACCCTCTGTTACGTCGTTAGCACCGTAGCAGCGTACCTTTGCCTTGTCGCCGTCGGAGAATGCAACCTCACGAACAATCTTCAGCGTGTCGGAGGGAATGTCATACTCTGTTTCAACGTATGTGAAGCCGTTGATTCTGGAGATGATATATGCAGCGTCCTTGCCAAGACCGTTAAGGATAACTCTTAAAGGTTCCTTTCTTGCCTTGTTAGCAGTTCTTGCGATACCGATAGCACCTTCAGCAGCTGCGAAGGATTCGTGACCTGCTAAGAAGCAGAAGCACTTTGTATCTTCTTCAAGAAGCATCTTGCCGAGGTTACCGTGACCAAGACCAACGCTTC
>JAZNLN010000142.1:0-12832 GCA_045579125.1 Ruminiclostridium sp. | reverse complement strand
GTCTTTTTCAGAAGCAGCGAAACAATTTTCAGGTTAAGCCGGTTGTCGTCAACAACAAGCAGATTTGCGCCGGGAGCAGTAAACAATTCTTTATACTCAGCACGAACAACCTGCTTTTCCGAAGCAATCTTCGAAAAATCACCAATCGGCGCCTTGTTGATTATTATCTGCGGAATACGGACTATAAATTCGGAGCCGACACCATACTCGCTTTTAACCGATATGTCACCATCCATAAGCGTAAGCAGCTGTCTTGTTATAGACATACCAAGACCTGTTCCCTCAATGCTGCGGTGCTTGTTTTCCTCAAGTCGCTGAAAAGCCTGGAACAAGCGCTCACAATCCTCGGACTTGATACCGATACCTGTATCCTTTACGGAACAGATAAGTATCATTTTGTCCTTATCAATTTTCTCCCACGCAACCTTCAGACGTATACTGCCGTTTTCCGTATATTTGACAGCATTGGAAATGAGGTTGGTGAAAATCTGTTTAATACGCATTTCGTCGCCCTTTACAACGGTAGGCATATCGGGCGCAACGGCAATATTAAGCGCAAGACCCTTTTCCTCCGCTTTTGGCGAAAGCATAATACGAATATCGTTGAGCATTGTCGGCAGGCTGTATTCCTCTTCGTTGAGGTCAAGCGCACCTGCTTCAATTTTAGAGAAGTCAAGAATGTCTCCTATAAGCTGAAGCAGTGTTCTACCTGCACGCTGAATATTAAGCGCATAATCGGTTATTTCGGGAGACTCGCTTTTGCGGAGAATAAGCTCGTCCATGCCAAGAATAGCATTTATAGGCGTTCTTATTTCGTGCGACATACCCGAAAGGAAGTCACTTTTTGCCTTTGTAGCACTCTCTGCCGCATTGATAGGAAGAATAAACAGTTTTCTGAATCCGATAAATCCTGCGACACACATAATAAGGCTCGCAAAAATAAGCAGCGAAACAAAGAGAATCATAAAATTGTTAAGCTCTCCGCCCCACGCAGATGGAACAAGCGCCATAACAACAGAAATACCGTGAGAATCAGATATGCTGTAAAAGAAATACCGCTCCTTGCCATCGCAGTCGATTCCGTTTACGCTGTCCTGAGGAGATTCCTTCATCTTTGCACGGAGATTTGTATAAACTTCAGGAACCGTAACCGCACTCTGCTCAGGTGAAGAAAAAACGGTATGACTGATAAGAGCGCCGTTTTCGCCGAGAATAAATGAATAACAGTCTCTGGGCATATCTAAATTTTCGATTTGAGCAATAATAGGCTCTATACTGAAATCAAGACGTAATTTTCCAAATGTACCATCGGAAAGGCAGACATTGCATTCAGTGCTCAACATGAACTGGTTGTCTGCGCTGTTATAAACATCGCCGAAAGTAACAGTGTATTCATCTTCAATCGTAGTGATTGAATTATCAGGGACAAAAACAAAACTTTCCGAATCTGACAGAGAAGAACTGAATCCGTTGAGATACTCGTCGATATTTTCGCTGTTAAGTCCACCGTGTGCGTCAATGGAAACGGCAACATTTTTTACGAAAACAGATTTTACTCCTATGTACTTATCAGCGTGAGTCTGGTTGTATACAGCAAGAGTGTCGCCTCTCTCCATAAATGTTTTCTGCGTAAAAAATCCGGACAGGTAAAATCCTATAAAAGAGCCGACAAAAACAATAAAAAAGAATATAAAAAGGAACAGAATAACATATCCTATATTCCGCTTTTTTTCACCCAATTCATTCACCTCCGCTGTTTATATAAAACAATTATACCATATAAAAGAAAATAAATCAATATTTTTTGCTTGTATTTGTCTATAATTTATGCTATAATAGCAGAGAAATGATTTACTTTACCGAAAGGAAACAACATGGATACTTCACTTTATTTCGAATTCCCCGAAAAATTTTATTTTGATTCAGGCAACTCATACACTGCCTGCAAGGGTGACTTTAATGCAAAAATTGTTCCCGATGGAGAAAAATTCTATAAGGTGTACGTCTGGTACGGTATGTTTATGCAGGAAAAAAGCGAAATAGCCGCACAAACAGAATATGATACAAATGACAAGGGTTACAGCGATATGCTTGAATGGATTGACAGACAGTATGTAAAATTTAAAAGCGAAAACAAAAAACGCAAGGATGCATAATCCCTGCGTTTTTTCGTTGCTCACGCTCTTTTACCCGTGGAAAAGCCGTCGCAATAGCCCTCAAAATATGCATTTTCAAACCACTCTCTGTTCTGTGCGTGAGTTCTTTTTTCCTCTCTCATTTTAGTTATTTTTTCAAGCAGCTCTCCCGAAAGCCAAAGCACGGCAAGAATAAAAAGCGACGTAATAATTACAGTTACTGTTATCATTTTTTTATACTCCTTTCTTTGCAGGTGTAATCCCCTGCCCTTTAATTGAATTATAACCGATTAGATGTACGAAATAACGGACAGTTATAAAAAAATTTAGCGCAGGACAATCCTGCGGCATATACTGTATAAAGCAGGAAAACCGTAGGCGAGGGCGAGGGTAACGCATAGCGTTCGTGAAAAGCCCGAGCCGCCCGATGTCGTCGGGGCTTGCCTGCTTTATTATAAACAGAAGTTAAAAGCTGTGCGCCGTGCTGATGTACGGCGCACTTTTTTCTGCATTTTTCTATTGCGTTAATGTTCTTTTTGATGTATAATTATCATATTGCTTACAGGAGAAAGGAGGCAGCTATGAACCCGAATGATTCCATTCATCATCTTAAAGGCGTAGGAGAAAAAAGAGAAAAAATACTTCGCAAACTTGGAATAGAAACCGTTTATGACCTGCTTACCTATTTCCCGAGAGATTACATGGACTTCAATACACCAACGCAGATTGTATCCCTGTGCGACGGAGAGCATGCTGTTTTTTCAGGATTTGTAAAGAAAAAACTGACTCCGTATATTACCCGCAATTATTCAATTTACAAGGCCGTAGTAAGCGACGGAACCAATAATATTCTGCTGACGTTTTTCAATAACGAATTCAGCTATCAAAAACTTGTTTTGGGAGAAGAATATATATTCTGCGGCACGGTAAAAGGAAATCTCCTTTCAAAAGAATGCAACTCGCCTTACTTTATAAGCGCAAAGGAACAGAACAAGCTTGTTCCAAAATATCATCTCACCGAAGGAATCACGCAGGGTATAATAAAAAACTGCCTGAAAAACGCACTCGACAGCTGTACCGTTACAGAGCCTTTCTGTGATAAAATACTTGAAAAATATCAACTTATGGATTATAATGAGGCTCTGCGCAAGATACACTTCCCGGCAAACGAAGAAGAGTACCGAAAAGCACGGCGCAGACTTGCATTCCAGGAACTGCTCACGCTCCAGCTTGGTCTTGGAGCAATGAAAGAAAAACGAAGAATGTCAAACGGTATAATAATGCACGATACTGACATTTCGGAATTCTATTCCGCACTTTCATTCAGACCTACTAATGCACAGTTCAGAGCAATAAAAGAATCATCGGAAAATATGCGCAGCGGAACACCAATGAACAGACTCCTCCAGGGCGATGTCGGCAGCGGTAAAACCCTTGTTGCCGCCGCTCTTGCTTTTCTCGCCGCTAAAAACGGCTATCAGTCGGCAATAATGGCTCCGACGGAGATGCTCGCCCAACAGCATTACGAAAGCATCACAGCAATAATAGAGCCGCTTGGCATAGAAACCGTACTTCTGACAGGCTCTATGACAGCAAAGGAAAAGAGAGAAACAAAGTCGCTGATAACAAGCGGCACCGCCGCAGTTGTTGTCGGAACTCATGCGCTGATACAAAAAAATGTAGATTTTAAAAAACTTGGTCTTGTGGTAACGGATGAACAGCACCGTTTCGGCGTTAATCAGCGTGCAGCACTCGCAGAAAAAGGCGACAACCCGCATACTCTTGTTATGTCCGCAACTCCTATCCCGAGAACGCTTGCTTTTCTTATATACGGCGACCTTGATGTATCTGTTCTTGACGAAATGCCAAGAGGCAGAAAGCCTATAAAAACGTATGCAGTAGATTCATCATTCAATCAAAGACTGATGAACTTTATAAAAAAACACGTTTCAGAGGGCAAGCAGGCATATATCGTCTGCCCGCTCATCGAAGAAAGCGATAAAAGCGAAAAACAGAGTGCGGCGGGATTATACGAAAAAATAAACCAAAAATATCTTTGCGGTATACCGTCGGGGCTGCTACACGGCAAAATGAAACAAGCAGAAAAAACAGGAGTAATGGAAAAATTCCGCCGCAATGAAATAAAAGTACTTGTAGCCACAACAGTAATTGAGGTAGGAATTGATGTACCGAATGCAGTCATAATGATAATAGAAAATGCAGAGCAATTCGGTCTGTCGCAGCTGCATCAGTTAAGAGGCCGTATAGGCCGAGGCTCGGAGGAATCGTACTGTATACTCGTTTCCGACAACGAAAGTGCATACACAAAGGAACGTCTTGAAAAAATGGTTTCGACGAGCAATGGATTTGAAATAGCCAATCACGACTTAAAACTGCGAGGTCCCGGAGATTTCTTCGGAAAACGTCAGCATGGCCTGCCGATGATGAAAATTGCCGATATAGCGACGGATATTTCGCTTATTAACGAGGCAAAATCACTTTCGGACAAAATTCTTTCAGAAGACAGCCGTCTTGAGCTTGATAAAAATGCAGAACTGAAAAAAATGATTGACAGACTTTTCGGCGGCGATTCAGCCGCAAATACAATTTAATCTGGAGTTTATATGAAATTATCGAAAAGCTTTGAAAAAACTATAACGAAAGAAGAAATCGAACGCTGGCGGTATCCCCGTTTCTTTACCGAAAACATCGGAGAAACCGCAGTCGTCACAGGAGATGACGCAAAGCACATTTCGACCGTTCTCCGCATGAAAACAGGCGAAAAAGCCGTAATATGCGATAATAAAGGCACGGATTATCTGTGCAGAATATTATCCTCGGACAAATCAGCCGTTGTGCTCGAAATAATCGACAGTCAGCCGAACAAGGCAGAGGCAAATATAAAGCTGCGGCTTTTTCAATGTTTACCCAAATCCGATAAAATGGACTTTATAGTCCAGAAAGCAACCGAGCTCGGATCGTCTGAAATTATACCTGTGCTTTCGGCAAGATGTGTTTCACGTCCCGACGAAAAAAGCATGGAAAAGAAAATAATCCGTTATCAGAAAATATGCGACGAAGCAGCAAAGCAATGCGGCAGAGGAATTATACCAAAAGTTTCCTCTCTTATAACCTTTGCCGACGCAGTAAAAAGCTTTGACGGCTCGCACAACGGCATAATTTTCTATGAATGCGGCGGTGAAAAGTTGAAAAATATTGTTTCAGAGTTTAACGGAAACATAATTGATGTTTTTATAGGCAGCGAGGGTGGATTCGAACAAGGAGAGATAGATGCCGCCGTGAAGGCGGGCATAAAAACAGCAACGCTCGGAGAAAGAATACTGCGATGTGAAACTGCGCCTATCTCCGCTATTTCTATATTGATGAATTTAACAGATAATATGTAGGTTTTTTGTTTAAAATGCTATTTTTTTATTACCTATTGAAAAATATTTTCAAATGAGGTATAATTATTTTATTGAATGATTTATCATTTGATATTGATACGGAAATAACAGCAAACAACCGCATCAATTATTTGCAAAAAGGAGTTATTATGAATAAGGGAATCGGAGCTTTAATAGTTGGCATACTTGCATTAGTTGGTGCGCTTGCCTTGGTTGCGTTATTTGTTAAGAAGAAGACGGAAAAGGAACAGGAATTCGAAGATGATTATTATGATACTGACTTTGATTTAACTGTTGACGATGAAGAATTTGAACATTTCTTTGGCGACGATGAGGAAGAGATGTTCCCCGAAGCCGAAATCCCCTCCGACGACAGCGTAGAGGTTGAAGTTCTCACAGACAACACTGCTGAAGTAAATGATTTCGATGCAGTTGAAGCAGAAGATCTCCCCTCTGTTGACACATCCATCGGAGCTATTGACGACGACGATCTCGTAGGCGTTACAGATGACGATATCGAAGAAAAGCTTTAATAAACAACAGAAACCACCGACGGAAAATCGGTGGTTTTTTACTGTTTATTACACGGCATTATTTCAATCCTATGTAAATATGTATCTCTGCGTTTTCGGGATCGCTGTTCTGGTATTCTTCAAAATCGCAGATGTACGAACGGTCAAGTTTCATCTGCCAGAGCTCCTGCCAGAACTGCGCAACCGCTGTAATCATGTTTCCTCTGATCACAAATTTTGCATATCTGCCTGCGGGAATTTTCCTTATATCAAAGCCCTCGGGAATGACAACACCTTTTGTTCGGCAGGCCGCCATAACCGTATAGTCGCCTTTCTCATCGTTATCATATTCAGTATAAATACCGAGCGCCTTGTCGTCAATCTTGTCGGGAATATTCTGACAGCCTTCGGGAGAATACAGACGCTGCCACAGCCCGCCTATAACCTGCCCCATTTCGGGAGATGCGTTGTTTGTGCGAGCACAATAGCCGACAGCTGTTGTTTCGTTTAAATTTACAATTTCGTAGTTCATAGTGATACCTCTTTCTTTTCTTGATAATCCGAGTATACCACAATTAACATGACAGCTATATGTCATGTTTTATATTTATCCGAAATATTTTTCAGCAACCTCGAAAACTCCTCCCGATACTCCGTCGGAGAAATAATTTCCGCATTATCTCCGTAAGTAAGAATATAACGATACAACGAGGAAACATCGGGCCACGAGAAACGCATAATTATATTTCCGTCGCAGTCATACTCAAAAAAATCGGGTCCATATTCATCAATAGCTCTCCATTTCATGGATTTATCAAGCTTAATAACCGCCTCGACACCACCTTTTGCGTGACGAAGCTTATCACAGACATATTCGGGCAAATCACGTTCTTCACAATCCTCGCATGTTTCTTTCAAATCCGTAATCCTTGTGAGCTTAAACATACGGTAATCACTGCGTTCGGTACAATATCCCCATACATACCAGCTTGCCCATTCAAAAACAAGATGATACGGCTCAACAACACGCTGTGTTTCGCCGTTCGGAGAATAGTATCTGAAACTTATTTTCTTCTTTCTCCCGATAGCTGACTTTATAAGCTCTATTTTATCCGCAACAGCAGATTTATCCCATGACGAAAGGTCTATGATAATATGATTATCGGCATTAAGGCACTTTGAATTATGTGCGCAAAGCTTGTCCATAAGCTGCTTATAACGATTATTCCCGCTCACGCTGTCAAGACTGCCAAGGCCCGATAAAATAGATTTCATGTCGTCATCAGAAAGCAGCGTTCTGTCTATTCTGAATCCATCCATAATTGAAAAGCCGCCACCTTTTCCCTGCGTCGAAACGATGGGAATGCCTGCTCTGTTAATGTCCTCTATGTCCCGTATGACAGTTCTTTTCGAAACTTCGAATTTTTCGGCAAGCTCGGAGGCAGTTACTTTATCCACCTGAAGAAGAATAGACAGTATCCCTATCAAACGGTCTATTTTCATATAACACGACCCTCTCTGAAATAGTTTTAAGAAAAGGCTCACAGCCAAACGACTGTAAGCCTTTTTAGCTATATCTGGTAAAATCCTACCTTTTTCTGAACCTTCTGAAGTGTTTTTCTTGAAAGCTTATATGCCTTTTCTGCGCCCTGTTTCATGCATTCCTCAAGATACTTCTTATCTCCGATGAGTTCATTATACTTTTCTTGCATGGGTGCGAGTTTATCAGCAACAGTTTCACCTACTGCGAGCTTGAAATCTCCGTATCCCTTGCCGGTAAATTCCTTTTCGATTTCTTCGTAGCTTTTTTCGGTAAATGCGCCAAATATAGACATAAGATTATTTATGCCATCCTTACCCTCAGCATAGCATATCTCCGAGCCGCTGTCAGTAACAGCACGCTTGAACTTTCTTATAATAGTATCACGGTCGTCAAGAACGGTTACTATTGCATTGGGATTTTCATCTGATTTTGACATCTTCTTTTCGGGAGATGTCAAAGACATAATCTTGGCAGTTTCCTTTGTTATATAAGGCTCGGGCAGAACAAATGTTTCGCCGTGAACGGAATTAAATCTCTGTGCAATATTTCTTGCGAGCTCAAGATGCTGTTTCTGGTCAATTCCAACAGGGACAAGGTCAGCCTGATAAAGAAGAATATCTGCTGCCATAAGCACAGGATATGTAAATAAGCCTGCGTTGATATTTTCAGGGTGTTTTTCCGATTTGTCCTTGAATTGAGTCATTCTTGAAAGCTCACCGAACTGCGTGTAGCAAGATAAAATCCACGACAACTCTGCATGCTGACAGTTATGACCCTGAACAAAAGCAATGGATTTTTCGGGGTCAATTCCCATGGCGATAAGCAACGCATAGCTCTGCATTATCTGCTTTTTAAGCTTTGCAGGGTCCTGCCGCACGGTAATCGAATGAAGGTCAACAATGCTGTAAAGGCATTCGTAATCATCCTGCATTTTAACCCAATTTTTAAGAGCACCGAGATAGTTTCCGAGGTGCGGTGTATTGGTCGGCTGAATGCCGCTGAAAATTCGTTTCTTTTTAACTTCTTCCATTTCACTTTTTCCTTTTACAAAATAATAAAAATATTATACCACTAATCCGATTGATTGTCAATGCGTCGGAAATTCGTCATTTTAATTTTTAGATATAATCTTCTTGAATCTCGGCTGTATCCAACGGGAGTATGCATACATAATATTATCAAGGCATAAATCGTAAATTACAAACGCCACATTCGCCGCACCCCAAAATACATACACCGCCAGCGTTCCGAAATCTTCAAGACCGCTGAGCATCTTATCAGCGCCGATTACAAAACAAAGAATATTGAATGTAACGACAACAGCGACATTAAATAATAACAGCTTTGCGCCCATTCGCAAAAGCTTGTTTTTTATTTTTTCAAATAATGAGCGTATTATAGGGTAGTATCCGAAAAAGGCGACAAAATATGACCTTGCCTCAATTTCGGGAATAAGCATAAAGCACATAAGAGATACGGCTATAAATGATAAAAGCGCCCATTTTCTGCTTATGTGCACGCTGATAACCCACAGCATAAGACCTGCGACGGCGGGCACAGCATATGTAAGCGACGGAACAAGCGCTGCAAACATGCTGATAACACTCAATGCACACATAATTCCACAGAAAGCAATATTAACGCTTTTGCGAGGTTTTCTTTCAGCCATTGCTTACCCCTTTTTATATATCTCAATACTTTTTTCTTTAAGCTCTCTGCCAAGTTTCAAAAGCGATTTCATGCGTTCCCTGTCATCATCAGCGATTGCACTACGGCAGTCGCTAAGGCTTTCTATTATGCAGTCGATTTCCTTTAACAGTGCTTTCTTATTTCCAAGAAATAAGCTTGACCACATATCCTCGTTAAGCTTTGCAACTCGTGTCAGGTCAAGAAAACTGCCTGCCGAAAAGCCGTTGAAATCAAGCATTGTCGGACTTTTAACGTACGCATTCGAAACAACATGCGCAAGCTGTGATGTATACGCTATAACCTCGTCGTGTTTTTCGGGAGTACATACAACCGCCTTGCCGAAGCCAAGTCCGCCCGCAAGCGTCTGAAGAAGGTCAATGGCAAGAGGCGGAGTTTTATCTGTCGGTGTAATGATAAAGCTTGCACCTTCAAAAAGGTCGTCAAGCGAATATTCAAAGCCCGAAAACTCACGTCCTGCCATAGGATGAGCGCCGACAAAAATTACGCCTCTGCTTTCAAGTACAGACTCGCATTTCTCAACTATGTACTCTTTTATACCGCAGGAGTCAACAACTATACTGCCTTTTTTGAAATAGTCCGCATTTGACTTTACAAATTCAGCAATAGCCTCGGGATAAAGGCAGATTATCGTTAAATTTGCCTCGCCAAGTCTTTCGGCAGTTATTGCCTCGTCTATTGCTCCGCATGCAAGAGCGGCATTCAGAGTTTCCTCGTTGCTGTCAAGTCCGAAAACCTTGTGAAATGTTCTTTTCTTTATGGCCTTGCAAAAAGAGCCTCCGATAAGGCCAAGGCCAACTACTGCTATATTCATTTTTTCTCCTCCGGTTACGGGTATGGATTACATAAAATATGCGCCGGGTTCACGGCGCATAATAATTACAGGTGTGCCGCAAGATTCTGCGACATTACAAGAGAGTCTGTATATCTTTGCTGCTGCTGATAAACGGAAATATTTTTCTGCTGTGCCGCAGTAACATGGGATTTTGTTTCCACTGTATCAGCGTGCGTATCAGCGGACGCTCTTTCTGTATATTCTTTTTCATTCTTCTCAAATCTGTCGATATTAGCGGTATGGAGCTTTAATTTAAGCTCGGGTTTTGCATTTTTCCGCTCGGTGCCGCTATCGCTTTCAATTACTCCTGTTCCCTTTGCAAGCGTATTGTCACTGAGGTCGGATGACTGTGCCAGATTATTCTCTTCCGATTCACTGGCCGCTGAAACGCCGTTTGCATTTCTGCTTTCAATAGCACTTTTAGCATCTGCGCCGAAATCAACCACGTCGGTACGAGCTGTTTTTTCGGGCATATTATACTTTTCAAGGGCCTTTTGCGAAAGTCGGGTTTCTTGTGCTTTCTGCGTCTGCGTCAGGTCGTGAAGATACCATTCCTGATAATCGTAATTATTATCTATTATCATCGCAAATCCCCCTTTCCGTAAAAAATGCATACCTTTATGAGAATATCATACACCCATTATGTGAAAACTGTGTGAAAATTTCTTATACATATGTATAGAAAATTTATGTGAATAATGACGAATAAGGAGCAGATAATAATATAAAACCGAAAGGAACGTAAATATGAATATAACACAAAATGAATACAGTAAACTTACTCAAAAACACTCCCCTACCTCAAAGCTATATCTGACGCTCCCGAAGGCATTTGTAATCGGAGGAACAATCTGCTGTATCGGCCAAGCATTTTTAAACCTGTATACCTATTTAGGTATAGAAAAAACAATCGCCTCGTCATTTACATCAATAACCCTGATTTTCATAAGCGCACTTCTTACAGGGCTCAAACTGTACGAAAAAATCGCCAAGCACGGCGGTGCAGGCACGCTTGTTCCTATAACGGGATTCGCAAACGCTGTCGTTTCGCCTGCGCTCGAATTCAAAACAGAGGGCTTTGTTCTCGGCGTTGGCGCAAAAATATTTACAATAGCAGGACCTGTCATCGTATATGGTACAGCCGCATCTGTCGTGTACGGTATAATTCTGTGCCTGCTCCGTATGTAAGGAGAAAAAATGAGCATTTATCTTAATAACGGGACAATTATACTTGACAAAACCCCGTCCGTTCTTTCCTATGCCAGCGCAGTGGGCAAAATGGAAAACGACGGACCTCTTTCGGGCAAATTTGATTATGTGAGCGATGATGTGAGCCTGGGCGAGGATTCGTGGGAGCTTGCCGAAAGTCATTTGCAGCAGCACGCAATCGAAATGGCTGTTAAAAAAATGAATCTTGAAATAAAGGATTTAAGCTTTATTTTTGCGGGAGATTTGCAGAATCAATGCGCAAGTTCTTCGACAAGCCTGAAAAAAAGCGGCGTACCCTTCGTTGGGCTGTACGGAGCTTGTTCAACAATGGCCGAAAGTCTTTCTATGGCGTCGATATTTGCCGATGCAGGCATAGGCAGATATAACGCTGCAATGACATCCTCGCATTTCTGCTCCGCAGAACGCCAGTTCAGACTTCCGCTGAATTACGGAGGACAGAGAACTCCCACAGCGCAGTGGACAGCAACAGGAAGCGGCTGTGTTATCGTCGGAGAAAAAAATAAACCGCCATATATAAAGGCAGTTACAATTGGAATAATAAACGACTACGGCATAAAGGACGCCAATAATATGGGAGCGGCAATGGCTCCCGCCGCATATGATACTATCTCAAGACATATGACAAATACAGGAACTTCTCCCGATGACTACGACCTGATTCTGACAGGCGACCTCGGTGTTGTGGGATGCGGCATACTGCGTGAGCTTTTCGAAAAGGATGGCATAGAGCTAGGCAGTAAATACAATGACTGCGGAATAATGCTGTATGATATTGAAAAACAGGATGTGCACGCAGGAGCGTCGGGCTGCGGGTGCAGTGCGAGCGTGCTGTGTGCGGATATTCTTGGAAAAATAGCATCGGGTGAACTGAAAAATGTTCTTTTTGCCGCTACGGGCGCACTTATGTCACCAACGATTGTTCAGCAAGGCGAAAGCATTTCGGGAATATCTCACGCTGTTCACATTTCGTTCGAAGGAGGAACGTTAAGCAATGGATATATTCATGGATTATCTTAAAGCATTTATTGTCGGCGGCGGAATTTGTGTAATAGGACAACTGCTTATCGACCTTACAAATCTTACTCCGGCCCGCATTTTAACAATATTTGTTGTATCGGGGGTTATACTCGGTGCAGTCGGCTGGTACGAGCCGGTTGTCGATTTTGCGGGAGCAGGCGCAACTGTTCCGCTGACAGGATTCGGATATCTGCTTGCGGACGGCGTGTATAAAGCCGTGTCAGAGGACGGATTTATCGGCGTGTTTACAGGCGGACTCCAGACCTGTGCCGCAGGAATAACCGCCGCCATGATTGCGGGATTGCTGGTTTCGCTTTGTTTTAACAAAGGGAGAAAGGTGAAATAGAAAGATATAAAAAATCATATATCTTACCACAGTCGATTTTAGTTCCCTATGAAATTACACTACGAGTTCAAATAAAAATTTATTCAAATCGTCGGTTATC
>JAZNLN010000141.1:0-3124 GCA_045579125.1 Ruminiclostridium sp. | reverse complement strand
GGCAAAAATCAAGGATATACGCCTTGAGGAAGCGAGCATTGACGATATTATCCGTATTGCATATCAGGGTGACGGTGCGACGGTTTAGGGAGAGGTAAAATAAATTTGTTCGGAGGCTTTTATGACTGATAACAAGGAATTGACTGACATATCCCGACTTTTTTTCGATGCCGTGTCCGATTCGTATGAAATAATAGATAGCAGCCGTAGTGAGGCGGATTTCAGAGAGGTTGTCATTGCAAAGCTTGGAACAGGCGAAAAGGTCGTTCTGAAACTTGCGGACAATGATTTTACCTTTCCCGAAAAAGTAAAAATGTGGCAGAGGACGATAGAGGAATACATCGCTCTTGGGTACTACTGCCCGAGGATTATTTCGGATAAATCCGGCAGATTTCCGATTGTGAATTATAAGGGCAGGCGCTGCGTCGCATACGCCGAGGAATATGCGGCATACCGTCCTGCCGAGTATTATCCTGCTAATGGAATAGACACGATACCTGTCGAAAAGTACGAGGAGGACGTCCTCGTAATGACCGCAAGAGTCGCTGCAAAGCGTTTTTCCTACACGGACTATCCGTCGGGCTACTGCATGTTTGAAACGTTCTGTCCGAGCGATAAAATCGACGAGGTGCTGGAGCAGGCGATAGAATGGAAGAAATATGCTGAAACTCTCCCTGCAGAGCTTCAGCCGCAGGTGCGGCGTATATGGGAGCGGTGGACGGCTGCCAGAAATGCGCTGGAACAGGTTTACAGTAAGCTGCCGACCTCTGTTTTTCAGGCTGACCTTAATCCGAGCAATATAATTGTTGACGAGGCAGGGAATTTTGTCGGAGTATTCGATTTCAACCTCTGCGGCAGGGATGTAATTCTTAATTACCTTTTCCGTGATACATACAGAGGCGGATTTCAGAAGGAGCTTGACGAGCTTTTGCGCAGACTTAAAATCGTAAGTCGGTATTATCATTTTTCCGACCTTGAAAAGCAGACGGCGCTCACGCTGTACCGCTGTCAGAAGCCTCTTTACTATACTGCGGGCGAACTGAAAAAGCTCGGCGATGACCAAGCGGCAATCAGAAAATTCCTTGACGAAACGGAGCATTTCCTGACGCTGGATATTGATTTTCCGGCATATATGAATGAATAAAAAAGCTCCCCGCAGTTGTAAAGCTGCGGGGATACTATTGCAGGCACGTTAATTGCCGTCTATGGTGCAGATTTTATTTTATCAGTTCAACCGAAACGCTGTCAAAATTCTGCATACCTGCACTGCAATTTATGATATAAAAACGATATTCGCCTGTCTCTTCGGGGATAAAATCTACGGATAGATTTTCGCCGTCTGTTTTACCCGAAAAGATATCATATGCAACATCATCATAAATATATCCTACCGCAACATATTCGCCGTTTCGGTCAGTGTGGTATTCAGCTGAAAAATCAGCGTCGATTGATATTTTTACACTTTGATTTTTTTCAAGTTGAAAGCCATTCTCCGTCACTATTGTATCAGCATTCTCATAAGCAATTTTTTTAATTGTATATTTATTTTCGGCAGTTTCTTTAAACGGAACAGACCACAAATCAGTAGCAACCTCCTGCTTTATTATTCCTTCGGCTATCGGAGTTCCCATATCCTCAATAAATGTAAAGCCGTCAATGGGCTTTTGCGGAATCGGCGTTGCATAAACCACTTTATCAGGATTGATAACAAACCCTGTTGTTGTGTAAATAAACTGATTGAATTCCTCCGATTCGGCAGCCGCAGTAACACCCAGTACTGTTACCGCAGCAGCGGCCGCTGCGATTACAGCGAATTTTTTAACGTTCATTTTCTTCTTTTTTTCCATGTTTTCCGTCCTTTCCATAACGCTTTTTAAAAGCTCGTCGTTGCTTTTAAGGGGAGAAACTTTGGAAAACGAGATCTGAAGCATTTTATTCAGGTTCATTGTACCCCTCCTTTAAGAGTATATCCTTTAACTGCCTTCTGCCCCGTGCAAGACGGGAAAGCACCGTATTTTCCTTGCTTCCTGTTATTTTTGCAATCTCCTTTGCCGTATACCCTTCATAGTAGTGCATATAAAGGACAATACGATAATCCGGTTTAAGTCGGAACAGATATTCAATAACCGTGTCCGTTGATTTTTCCTCTGTTTTAATATCCATTGCCGATTCAAGCGGCAGAATTTTCCTGTGCCAGAAGGAACGGAGCTTATCCTTGCAGAGATTTGCGGTTACTCTTAAAAGCCACGCCTTGATATGCTCGTCGGAATTGAAGCTTATTCCGCTTAAATAAAGCTTTATAAAAGCTTCTTCACGCATGTCCTCCGCATCGGCATAGCTTTTCATATAGCAGAATGCAGTCCGAAAAACATTATCTCCGAACAGCTCAATTATTCTGTTCAACTCGTTTTCGGTCACTGTGTTTTCCTCCTTTTTGAAGGTCCTTCACTTATAAAACGAATGAAGGAAAAGAAAAATTGCAGAATAAAATTAAATTGCGGAAGCGTATCCCATACACTCTAAAATATACACCGAAACGGTTTCCTGCAGTTGTAGGACGAATGGCAATAAATAAGCATAACCCGTGAAGAAATTTCTTCACGGGTTATTTCAGCATCTTTCAGATAAATGTCTGTCACTTATCAAGCTCGGTCAGCAAGGTTCCGAATCGGCTTGCTTCTTCGTAAGTCATTTTGTACCACGGACCGTCTTCGGTTCTGATGAACATGTTTCCGAAATGGTATATTTGCAAAAACTCTCCGTCGTCATATTTGAGAGAAATTAACCACGACATTCCGGCGTATTCATCAGGATTTTCTTCGAACTGCTCAATTAAGTTAAGCCCTGACAGATAATCAACGATTGCCTCAGTATCTTTTCCGACAAAGGAGTAGTCATAAATTTCGGGCAATGAGGTAACGGAAATACTTTTTACACTTCCTTCCCTCAAAAGAGGGCTTTCCTCTGTGCTGACGTCGGAGCACCCTGCCAAAGCAAATGCAAAAGCTATTGATAAACATAATACTATCAGTTTTTTCATAGATACTGCTCTCTCCTGCAAATTACTGTTTATAATGAGACAATTATAACAAAGTATTCATATAAAGTCAATGTTACAGGTAAC
>JAZNLN010000140.1:0-5910 GCA_045579125.1 Ruminiclostridium sp. | reverse complement strand
CCGACGACGCATGGGCGAGAGATGTCGGCCCGACATTCGTCCGCCGTGCCGACGGAAAAATAAGGGGTGTCGACTGGTGCTTCAACGCATGGGGCGGCCTGCACGACGGCCTGTACTTCCCTTGGGACAACGACAACAAGGCGGCGATGAAGCTCTGCGACCTGTTTGAGGCGGACGTGTACGACGCACAGGATTTCGTGCTTGAGGGCGGCTCGATACACACCGACGGCGAGGGCACGGTAATCGTAACCGAGGCGTGCCTGCTCAGCAAGGGCAGAAACCCGCACATGTCCAAGGCGGAGATAGAGCATAAGCTTAAAATGTACCTCGGAGCGGAAAAGGTAATCTGGCTACGGAGCGGAATATATAACGACGAAACAAACGAGCATGTGGACAATATCTGCGCATTTGTCGGCCCCGCCGAGGTTGTGCTTGCGTGGACGGACGACGAGGACGACCCGCAGTACAGCATGTCGCTCGACTGTCTGCATATTCTTGAAAACTCGACCGACGCAAGAGGCAGGATTTTCAAGGTGCACAAAATGCGCCTGCCGAAACCCGTCACGATAACGGCGGAGGAATGCGAGGGACTTGACTGCTGGGACGGAAACCCGACGAGAACGGCGGGAGAACGGCTTGCGGCGTCGTATGTCAACTTCTACATTGCCAACAAGGGCGTTGTAGTGCCGCAGTTCGGCGACGAGGCGGACGGCGAAGCGGTCGAACTGCTCGGACGTCTGTTCCCCGACAGGGAGATAATCCCGATTTACGCCCGTGACATTCTTATCGGCGGCGGAAACATCCACTGCATTACCCAGCAGATACCCAGAAGAAAGCGAGGACGGATATGAGAAAGGTAAAGGCGGCGGCGCTCCAGATGAAATGCTCCGCAGACATAAACGACAATCTTGACAGAGCCGAGGCTCTTGTCCGCCGTGCGGCGGCGGAGGGCGCACAGATTATTCTCCCCTCCGAGCTGTTTGAGGACCTGTATTTCTGTCAGGAACGGCGCTACGAATACTACGCAAAGGCGACGACGGTCGGAGAAAATCCCGCAGTAAAGCGCATGACGGCGCTCGCAAGGGAGCTTGACGTCGTAATTCCCGTAAGTTTTTACGAAAAAAGCGGGAACTGCACGTTCAACAGCGTGGCGATAATCGACGCAGGCGGGGAAATGCTCGGAATATACCGCAAAACGCACATCCCCGACGACCACTACTATCAGGAAAAATTCTACTTCACCCCGGGGGACACGGGCTTTAAAGTATGGGACACGAAATACGGAAAAATCGGCGTCGGCATATGCTGGGACCAGTGGTTCCCCGAAACGGCACGCTGTATGGCGGTTATGGGGGCGGAAATCCTGCTTTACCCGACCGCTATCGGCTCCGAGCCTATCCTTGAGGTAGACAGCATGCCCCACTGGCGCAGAGCCATGCAGGGACACTCGGCGGCAAACCTCATGCCCGTCGTAGCGGCAAACCGAATAGGCACGGAAACCGTTTCGCCGTGCGGCGAAAACTCCAATCAGAGCTCGGCGCTGACGTTCTACGGCTCGTCGTTCATTACCGACAACACGGGAGCACTGATAGCCGAGGCGGACAGAGAAAGCGAAACCGTGATATGTGCGGAATTCGACCTCGACGAATACGAGGAGGCACGTCTCAGCTGGGGCATTTTCCGTGACCGCAGACCCGAAATGTACGGAAAAATCATCGGACACTGAAGCGGCTGCACGCCGCAGGGCAGAAATGCCCGCACCATTCTGTAAAAACGATTACACAATATAATTTATCGCATTCAGCGGAAAGGATACCGAGATGATAAAGGATATTAAAGGAAAATTCTGCTACGAAACCCATCTGCACACAAAAGAGGCGAGCGCATGTGCAAGTGCGTCCGCCGAGGAACAGGTACGCTTCTGCAAGGAAATGGGCTACACGGGCATAGTGATAACAAACCATTTCTTCAACGGCAACACATGTATTCCCCGTGACCTGCCGTGGGAGGAGCGTGTGGAGCTGTTCTGCAAGCCGTACGAGGCGGCTTTTGCGGAGGGAAAAAAGGTCGGGCTGGACGTGTTCTTCGGCTGGGAGTACTGCCACGGAGGGAGCGAAATTGTGACATACGGTCTGGATAAGGAGTGGCTGCTGGCGCACCCCGAGTCGGAAACCCTCGGGATAAACGACTACGCCGCCCTCGCTCACGAAAGCGGCGCCTTCCTCATTCACGTTCACCCCATGCGTGAGGATTGGTATATACCGTATATAAGGCTGTACCCGAGGGCTGTGGACGCTGCGGAAATATTCAACGCAAGCCGCCCCGACGATGAAAACAACCGTAATGCGGCGTATGCGGCGATGTATAATCTGCCGCCGTGCGCAGGCTCGGACAACCACCACGCCCAAGGCAGCGGCAGGCTCGGCGGAGTATGCACCCCGAAACGCTGTGAAAATGTAATGGAGCTGGCGGAGTTTATAAGAAACAGGCAGGTTGAGCTGGCAGAAATAGCTGTCAAGCCGTAAATAGCCGCACGCACCGCAAAAATGCACGTTCGGATAAGTTTGCGGTATTTGGGTTGTCGGGCGAAAACAGAGGTTTTTGCTGTATTTCGCCTCGCCGCACGCTCGGCGAATGCATTTTTGCTTACTTCGTCAAAAGCCCCTCAACGTACACCCGTACGCTTGTCGGGACTTTTTCCTCGTCTGACGTGCGGCTATTTACGCTTGACTGATTGCAGACATCCGCACGCACCGCAAAATGCACACCGCAGGCACGGAGTTTGTATACCCGCCGTGCATATCTTCGGCGGTGAATTGTGCGGTATTGACAAAAAGAAATAAAACCTTGATTTTTTCGGCGCAAAACTATTGACATTGATAAATTATTAACTTATAATATAAAAGGTATCTTTTTTTACCATGTTAATATAACATATTTTAGGAGGCTAAACATGAGAGTTTACAATTTCAGTGCAGGTCCCGCTGTACTGCCCGAGGAAGTGCTTAAAGAAGCAGCAGAAGAAATGCTTGATTACAAGGGAACAGGCATGTCCGTTATGGAAATGTCCCACCGTTCAAAGGCTTACGATACAATCATCAAGGAAGCTGAACAGGATCTCCGTGACATCATGAACATCCCCGACAACTACAAGGTTCTTTTCCTTCAGGGCGGTGCGTCCCAGTTCTTCGCAGAAGTTCCCATGAACATGATGAAGAACAAGAAGGCAGCTTACATAATCACAGGCCAGTGGGCAAAGAAGGCATGGCAGGAAGCTAAAATCTACGGCGAAGCTATCGACGTTGCGTCTTCCGCAGACACGACCTTCTCCTACATCCCCGACTGCTCCGACCTTGACATCCCCGACGACGCAGACTATGTATACATCTGCGAAAACAACACAATCTACGGTACAAAGTTCAAGACTCTCCCCAACACAAAGGGCAAGACACTCGTTGCCGATGTTTCCTCCTGTTTCCTTTCAGAACCTGTTGACGTAACAAAGTACGGCGTTATCTACGGCGGCGTTCAGAAGAACGTAGGCCCCGCAGGCGTTGTTATCGCTATCATCAGAGAAGACCTCATCACAGACGACGTTCTCCCCGGCACTCCCACAATGCTCAAGTGGAAGACACAGGCTGACAACGATTCTCTTTACAACACACCTCCCTGCTACGGTATCTACATCTGCGGCAAGGTATTCAAGTGGATTAAGAAGATGGGCGGTCTCGAAGCAATGAAGGCTCACAACGAGAAGAAGGCAAAGATTCTTTACGATTTCCTCGACAGCAGCAAGCTGTTCAAGGCAACTGTACGCCCCGAGGACCGTTCGCTTATGAACGTGCCTTTCGTTACAGGCAACGAAGAGCTTGACGCAAAGTTCGTCAAGGAAGCAAAGGCTGCGGGCTTTGAAAACCTCAAGGGTCACCGTTCTGTCGGCGGCATGAGAGCGTCTATCTACAACGCTATGCCTATCGAAGGCGTTGAAAAGCTCGTTGACTTCATGAAGAAGTTTGAGGCAGAAAACGCATAAGCCCCGAAAAAATCTGATTTAAGGAGATATATACCGATGTATAACGTACTTACTCTCAATAAAATTGCTGCTTGCGGAACAGACCTGTTCGACAAGAGCAAGTATACATTCAGCGAAGATATGGCTGACCCCGCCGCTATCCTTGTACGTTCCGCATCCATGCACGAAATGGAGCTGGGCGACAATCTTCTTGCTATCGCAAGAGCAGGCGCAGGCACAAATAACATTCCTACCGACAAGTGCAGCGAAAAGGGTATCGTTGTTTTCAACACTCCCGGCGCAAACGCAAACGCTGTTAAGGAGCTCGTTCTCGCAGGTCTTTTCCTTTCAAGCCGTAAGGTAGCTGCTTCTATGGACTGGCTCAAGACCCTCAAGGGCAAGGGCGACGAAGTGGGCAAGCTCGTTGAAAAGGGCAAGGCTCAGTTCGCAGGTCCCGAAATCAAGGGCAAGAAGCTCGGCGTAATCGGCCTCGGCGCTATCGGCGCTCTGGTTGCAAACGCTGCCGCAGCTCTCGGCATGGAGGTTTACGGTGCTGACCCGTTCCTTTCCGTAGACGGCGCACTCCACCTCTCCACAAAAATCAACTATGTAAAGAGCAACAAGGAAATCTTCGAAAACTGCGACTACATCACGCTCCACGCTCCCGCAACAGCTGAAACAAAGGGCATGATTAACGCAGAAACAATCGCTACAATGAAGAAGAATGTCCGCATTCTCAACTTCGCAAGAGCTGACCTCGTTGACAGCAAGGCTATCATCGACGCTCTCGCAAACGGCGGTATGGCTGCATATGTAACTGACTTCGTAACCGACGACCTTATCGGCGTTGAAGGCGTAACAGCATTCCCGCACCTCGGCGCATCTTCTCCCGAGAGCGAGGACAACTGCGCAGTTATGGCGGTAAACGAAATCATCGCATACCTTGAAAAGGGCGACATCATCAACAGCGTAAACATGCCTAACCTCACAATGGCTATGACAGGCGACGCTAAAATCTGCGTTATCCACAAGAATGTAGAGGGCCTTCTCACAAAGCTCACAGGCGCAGCTGCCGAGGCAGGACTCAACATCGAAAACATGCAGAGCAAGTCCAAGAAGGACTACGCTTACACAGTTCTCGACGTTAAGGGCAGCGCTGACGGCATTGCCGACAAGCTCAAGGCTATTGACGACGTAATTTCCGTAAGAGTTATCAAGTAACGGATGTTTTTATAACAAGCAACCCGCTTTCGGTGCAGCCGAGAGCGGGTTTTTATTTTTCGTCAGTATATGCGTCGATTTAAAACGAAAACATTAAATTCACAACTCTTATTCAGCAAAAACATCTCCTCACATCTGCCCCGCCCCTTTCTGTCAATCACCGGAAATCCGCCAAAAATGCATTTCGTTCCTCTAAAGCTACCGTTCGTTCCCTTTGGGTTGATTTTTTGTATTTTATTATGATTATGATGTGAATGGCAGGAAAATAATTATAGATGGTTCTGAAATTTATGAAAGTGAGGAATAAAATGCTGCCTTATCGCTAAAGGGCGCAAAATAAAAAAGGGGAGCCTTTTAAGGCGAGCCGCCTTTGGCAGTTCCGCCGCACGCTGAACATGTGCTGTTTTGCACTTTGTTTGTGCGTCGGGGTCAAAACTGCCTTATGGCGCCCACACTAAAGGGAGCCCCTTTGGGCAGTTCCCGCCTTTTATAAGAAACAGCTAACCCCGCAGTTGCAAAACGGCGGGGTTAAAAACCTCTATATAGCGAACACACTAAGGCGAGCCGCCTTGGGCAATTCCCGCCTTTTATAAAAAACAGCTAACCCAGCAGTTGCAAAACGGCGGGGTTAAAAACCTCTATATAGCGAACACACTAAAGAGTGCCCGCTCCAAACC
>JAZNLN010000139.1:0-21328 GCA_045579125.1 Ruminiclostridium sp. | reverse complement strand
GAGGAAGCTCCCGCCGCTCCCAGAGCGTCCGCTCACATGACAGCGTCCGCCGCCGCTATCAATGCGGCAAACGAAGAGGTTGACATCAGACGCCGCAGCGGCCGTCAGGAAAAGAAGCCTCACAAGGTGTCCAAAATCTCTTACGAAAGAAAGAAAAAGCTCTACGGCTACGGCTTTATCGCACTCTGGATTGTCGGCGTAATATACATGTTTATTATCCCGCTGGTACAGTCGCTGTGGTACTCGCTGTGCTACACGGAGCTCGTAAGTGAGCCCGGCAAGCTTGCCGACTACGGCATGTCAAAGCCCGGTATGTATGCCGAATGGAACGATTTCGGCAACTATCACGACGCATTCTTCAACGACCAGAACTTCCTCCCGAACCTCACAAAGTCGCTCGGCGAAACAGCATACAAGGTGCCTCTTATCCTCGTATTCAGCTTGTTCGTAGCGCTCCTTCTGGTTCAGAAGTTCAGGGGCAGAACGCTCGCAAGAGCAATATTCTTCCTGCCGGTACTTATCGCAACGGGCCCTGTGCTCTCGGTAATCAACGGCGACATGCTATCGCAGGGTATTTCAAGCGCTGACCAGTTCAGCACACTGTTCAAGGTTGACCTTATGGACTCGTTCCTGAGCTTCCTCGGACTTAACGTAATAAGCGAAGAGCTTACGACGATGCTCCAGGATTTGACGGGTATGATCCTCAACCTTATCTGGAACTCGGGTATTCAGATTCTGATATTCCTCGCCGCACTCCAGCAGATTCCGACTGCGTCCAAGGAAGCAGCTATGATGGAAGGTGCAACAGGCTGGGAATTCTTCTGGAAGATTACATTCCCGACAATCAGCCCTATGATTCTTGCAAACCTCATTTACACAGTTATCGACGCATTCGTAGCATCCGATAACCCTGTAATGCAGCAGGTAGTTGACCAGACTCGTGCATGGAATCACGGCTTCAGCTCGGCGCTCGCATGGATTTACTTCGTAATCGTGGGCGTTGCGCTCGGAATTATCGTCGCAATAGCGTCGAAGTTCGTATTCTATCAAGTAGATTAAGGAGGAACGAAAGTGGCTAACGAATTTGAAAAAGATGAACTCACACAGTCGGGCGCTGACGTTACTCCCGCTGTTGACGACAGCTTTGACAGCCTGCTTATGGGTTCCGACTTTGAGGAGCCCGAGGAAATCGGCGCAGAAACCGAATCCCTCGAATTCGACGAAAACGTTGCAGGCGAAGTGAAGAAAGAAAACCCCTTTGCAGCAGCAGAAACAGCCGAGTCTGCGGGTGAGCCCGCAGAGGAGGTAATTGCGACGGAAACACAGACAGCTGAAGCTCCCGCCGCAGAAACTGCTGTTGCTGCAACCGCCGCAGCCGCAGCTGCCGACATTGCCGAAATAAACGGCACAGAGGTTCCCGCTGAAAATGCTGCGCCCAAGTCCAAAAGACAAATCAAGAAAGAGCTCAAGAAGAAAAAGAGCCTTTACCATGTAAGCAACTGGGACATCATCAAGCATTACCGCACATACAACGACGCTGAAAAGAAGCACTACCGCTACATTTTCGGCAGACGTATCTCGACAAAGGTATGGCCCGTCTTCCGCTTCTTTATCCTGTTCGGTCTGGCGTTCGTTATCATGACGCCGATTCTGTACATGATTTCGTGTGCAGTAAGACCCCAGACGGAAATGGTTGACCCCTCGGTAATGTGGATTCCCAAGACCTTCATCACGAGCAACATCACAGAGGTATGGGACGCTATCAAGTATCCCGACGTTGTTCTCTCAACAATCCTCATCAACGTAGGCTGCTCGCTTATTCAGGTTGTAACCTGCTCTATCACAGGCTACGGATTTGCACGATTCAAGTTCAAGTTCAAGGGTCTGCTGTTCGGTATAGTAATCCTTCAGATTATTGTTCCTATCCAGGTTATCCTTATCCCGCAGTTCATGCAGTTCAGATACTTTGACCCGCTGGGCATCTGCTCGCTTATCACAGGCGAAGCAATAAACCTTGCCGACTCGCCCGCCGCTCTTTACATGCAGGCGTTTTTCTGCAACGGTATCCGTGCAGGTCTGTTCATCCTCCTGTTCAGACAGTTCTTCAGAGGACTGCCCAAGGAGCTTGAGGACGCTGCTTATCTTGACGGCTGCGGACCCGTTGAAACATTCGTAAGAATTATGGTTCCGAACGCACGTTCGTCCTTCCTCACCGTATTTATCTTCTCGGTTGTATGGTATTGGAACGACTCTTACGTTTCAGGTATGTTCTTCTCGAACTCCAAAACAATCGCACTTGAGGTTGAAAACCTCTATACAACCATCTCGCAGTACTTCAACGGCGGTACGCCGACGGGTACTCCGTCCGACTGGCTTGTATGGATTGAGGCAGGCTGTCTGCTGTCAATCCTCCCGATTCTGATTATGTACATTTTCTTACAGAAACAGTTTGTAGAAGGTGTAGAGCGTTCAGGTATCGTAGGCTAATAAAAGTAAATCCCGATGCAAGGTGCACTTGCTTCGGGATTTTTTATATTCACGCTAAAGAGAGCTTTTTACAGTGTGACAGCGGAAACGTCGCTTTGTAATATCCGGCGCAAAACATCTCGTTATAAAGCGCTTATAAAAATTCAACCCCCGCAGTTCTGCAGCTGCGGGGTCGATTTTGTAAAATCAGCTCGTTTATTTATAAAGTGTTTATTCGTACATTTTGTCGGGCAGCTTTGCCCGCAGTCTCCTCGGCCCTGTCAGAAGTACATCGATAACCTTTTGGTCAAGACCTTTCAGATAGTCCATGCTGAAATTATACGAGCGGAAAAGCGGTTTCAGATAATATCCGTCGGGCGGATTTCTGAACCTTTTGTCAAGCTCGCTCGGGTCGGATAAATTCATAAGAATAAGCGTCGGAATGTCTGCATACGACTTATTTTTTTTCAGTGCGTCAAGAAAATCGGGAGCAGACGGCGTGTTCCGACATGAGTAGTCGAGGAGGATTGCGTCCGCACGAAAACCGTTTTTCAGCTCCTTGAACGCAAGCTCGGCGTCCGAAACCGCAACCACGTTGTATTTCGGAGAAAGCGCCGACCTGAGGAGCTTCAGCTCGGAGAGAGTGTGTACCAGAAGAATAATATTGGGTTTGCGGATAACGGGAAGCTTTTTCTGCTCGGGAACGTCCTCAACAACAAGCTCTCTCGCATGATATACGTTAATATCTGACGTGTCGCAGTTGAAAAGAACGTCGCTTATGCGTGTAAAAAGGTATTCGGAAGTAAACGGCTCGTTGAGAAAAAAGACGTTGTTGTCGGTCAGCGCCTTAATCAGTCCGCTTTTCTCCTCGTCATTACCCGCCGCAAGCACAGGCGTTTCCACAGCTCCGCACTCGTACCGCAGTGCTTTGTATACGCCGAAATCGCCGTCGTTTTCCCCTCGCATGCAGACCAGCACGAGATGAGGGTAAAACGAATGAAATGCGTCGATAAATTCGTTTTTTTCAGCTCGGCAGCTCGCAAGCTGATATTTTGTTTCGAGGACAGGGTACAGCGACAAAACGAGGTCCGAGTTGCGGCCCGTAATCAATATTCGTTTTTTCTGAATATCGTTCATTTCCTGTCCTTCCCTATTTTCGGCTTTTTCTATAAAAATATTATATTATACATTTGAACAAAAGTCAAGCAGTGCACATACACAACTTACAGCACCCATTATTATACCCTCAAAGTTCTTGTTTGTCAACCCTGATTGTTAATTCTGAATACACCCTTAAAGTTGTATAATAATAAAAACAGCGTAAGGAGTGCAGTATGGAGAACAAGATTGAAATTGGAAAAAGAATACGGGCGCAAAGGGAATTTCTCGGCATGAGCAGAGAAAAGCTCGCAGAAAGACTAGACGTGTCGGTTAAATTCTGTTCGGATATTGAGCTTGGCGTTAAGGGATTTTCCGTTGATACGCTTATAAATCTCTGCGACGTGCTAAAGCTTTCGGCGGATTATATCCTTTTTGGCAAGGAAAACGCCGCCGATACGAACAACATTGCACGACTTCTGGCGCAGTGTCCGCCCGAGAAAGCGGAATGTCTTGAGGAAATCATAAAAGCGTTCATCAGAGCGGTATAACAAGCTGTCAACTAAATACGGTTGACAGAAAAGAGAAGTGTAAGCGTTTGCTAAAGCGGATATTACGCCGAAATAAAAGTTCAAAGCCTTAAAAATGAGGCGAATGAAAATGTTATGTAAAAAACAGCTCCAGAAAATGCAGGGGGGAATGCGCTGTAAACTGATTTGGGTTGACGTATTTCAACATAGGGTTGAAAGGAAGATGCGAGGGGCACGGCTTGTCTGAAAATAAATATGCCCCCGCACTCACACAAAGCCCAAATCAAAAAGAAGGCACGGGGGATTATCCCCCCAAAAAACCATCGTCCATTGCTCTTTCCAAGCGGCACAAAACCAAGTATACAAAAACAAACCGCCTGTGTGTACCACAGGCGGCCATTTTTATTTCAGTTTCGACGTTTCAAGTCGGTTAATTGCACGTTTGAGCTTGTACTCCGCAATCATCAGTTCCTTTTCGTTCTGCTTCTGCTGGAGCGCCTGCTCGGCGAGAGCCTTTGCTCTTTCGGCTCTGTCAACGTCAATTTCGTCCGCCCATTCGCAGCTCTGTGCGAGAATGACGGTTTTTTCCTTGCTGACCTTAACAACTCCCGATGCGATAGCCGCAATGCGGAAGTCGCCGTCAATCTTCACCTTTGCCTTTCCGATGCCGAGAGCGGCAACATATGGCTCGTGATGAGCAAGTATACCCTTATCGCCGACGGTAGTTCTGACGATTACGTTTTCCGTTTCGCCGTCAAAGAAAACGCCGTCGGGGGTGATTATTTCAAGCTTAAACGGAGTCATTCGCAAACCGTTCCTTTCCTCGGAATAAACCGAAAGTTAGTCAGCGCTGTGCGCATCATCAGCCGTTAATCTTCTTCGCCTTTTCTACGGCCTCGTCAATCGTGCCGACAAAGAGGAACGCCGATTCGGGCAGGTCGTCGTGCTTGCCTTCGATGATTTCCTTGAATCCACGGATTGTTTCCTTGAGGGGAACGTACTTGCCCTCCATACCCGTAAACTGCTCCGCAACCGAGAACGGCTGGGAGAGGAAACGCTGAATCTTTCTCGCTCTGGATACGGTAAGCTTGTCGTTGTCGTCAAGCTCGTCCATACCGAGGATTGCAATAATATCCTGAAGCTCGTTGTAACGCTGGAGTATCGACTGAACAGCACGGGCTACCTCGTAATGCTCCTCGCCGACGATTTCGGGAGTAAGGATACGGGAGGTACTGTCAAGCGGGTCAACAGCAGGGAAAATACCCATTGACGAAATAGCACGGCTTAATACCGTTGTTGCGTCAAGGTGTGCGAAGGTTGTTGCGGGAGCAGGGTCAGTAAGGTCGTCGGCAGGTACATATACCGCCTGAACGGATGTAATCGAGCCCTTCTTTGTCGAGGTAATTCTCTCCTGCAATGCGCCCATTTCGGTTGCCAGCGTCGGCTGATAGCCTACGGCTGACGGCATACGGCCGAGAAGAGCGGAAACCTCGGAGCCTGCCTGTGTAAATCTGAAGATATTGTCGATGAACAGGAGCACGTCCTGGCCTTCCTTGTCACGGAAATATTCCGCCATTGTAAGACCCGAAAGGGCAACTCTCATACGAGCTCCCGGCGGCTCGTTCATCTGACCGTATACGAGCGCTGTCTTTTTGATAACGCCCGACTCGTTCATTTCCTGGTAAAGGTCGTTACCCTCACGGGTACGTTCGCCGACGCCTGTGAATACCGACAGACCGCCGTGCTGCTTTGCGACGTTGTTGATAAGCTCCATGATAAGGACCGTCTTACCAACGCCAGCACCGCCGAAAAGACCGATTTTACCGCCCTTGAGGTAAGGTGCGATAAGGTCTACGACCTTGATGCCTGTTTCGAGAACCTGATTGGAACCCGCCTGCTCCTCGTATGTGGGGGCTGCACGGTGAATTTCCCATCTTTCCTCTGTTTCGGGCGCAGGCTTGTTGTCGATAGGTTCGCCCAGCAGGTTGAAAATTCTGCCGAGAGTTTCCTTGCCGACGGGCACGGTGATGGATTTTCCCGTATCAACCGCACTCATGCCACGCACAAGTCCGTCTGTACTGCCCATAGCTATACAGCGCACTATGTCGTCGCCGATATGCTGTGCTACTTCGACAACGAGCTTCTGACCGTTGTTGTCAATTTCAATAGCGCCCAGCAGGTTGGGCAGATGTTTCGGGTCAAACTTGATGTCAAGTACCGCACCGATAATCTGAACAACCGTTCCGACATTCTGGTTAGACATGTATTTCTATTCCTTCCTAAATATTGTGTTATTACCGTTATCAGTTGAGCGCATTCGCACCCGAAACGATTTCGGTAAGCTCGTTTGTAATCTTTTCCTGTCTTGCACGGTTGTACTTGAGCGACAGGGTGTCTATCATTTCGTCCGCATTGTCCGTTGCGTTCTCCATAGCGGTACGGCGTGCGCCCTGCTCGGAGGCGAAGGAGTCAATGACAGCGCAGTTGATAAGGCTCATTACAAACTTTGGAACAATTCTGTTGAAAACTGCCTCGGGGGACGGGTCGTAAACGTACATATCGTCGTCCTCCTCGCCGCTTGCGGCGGCAATGGGAAGCAGTGACATTGAAATCGGATTCTGAACAAGAGGGGAAACAAAGGTCGTATAGAAAAGTTCAACCTTGTCCACCTCGCCGCTGACGAACATATCGACAGCTATCTGCGCAATATCGGCGCAGTCGGCGGTCTTTGCCGTTTCGGCGAAGGAGGGGTATCTCGCAACCACCTCGTAGCCTCTCTTGTCAAAAAATTCAATGGCTTTTCTGCCTATGGCGATTATTTTAGGCTTTTCAGCGTCGTCGGCGTGAGCCGCAGTCGCTAATTTAAGAACGTTGGAGTTATAACCTCCCGCAAGGCCTCTGTCGCCTGCGATTACGATAAACAGACGATTTCTGACCTCACGCTCCTCCGTAAAAGCGGTTGAGAAGTCTTTTTTTGACGCCGCAATCTCGCACATAAGCTCGTACTGCGATTCAAAATACGGGCGGCAGGACTCCGCTCTCTGCTTTGCCTTGCGGAGCTTTGAGGACGCAACAAGCTCCATCGCCTTGGTAATCTGTTTTGTGGAGCCGACGCTTTTTATGCGCCGCTTGATGTCCTTCATATTTCCTGATGCCATTTAATCAACTCCTTGTGCTATCAATAGTCGCTGTCAATGTAAACACGCTTGCAGACAAAGGACGCAACCGTTGCCAACAAAGTCAGTGCCGAGATGCTGATAGCGACGATGCTGATAACCAATGCACTTTTATTCATAATAATTCCTTTCGTCCGGAGTCATCAGATAAACTTACCGATAAATTCGTTAAGAGCCGCCTTGAGAGCCTCCTCGTTTTCGGGAGTAAGCACCTTTTCGCTCTTTAAGCTGTCGGTAATATCCTTATGACTGTTTTCGATAAATTCAAACAGCTCGCTCTGGAAATCCGCCACCTTTTCAACGGGGATTTTTTCGAGATAGTTGTTGATTACGGCATAAATAATTACAATCTGGTTTTCAACCGTGAGGGGTGCGTTCTGCGGTTGCTTGAGTACCTCTACGATACGCTCGCCCTTTGCAAGTCTGCTCTTGGTGTCTGCGTCGAGGTCGGAGCCGAACTGCGAGAATGCCTGAAGCTCACGATACTGCGAATATTCGAGTTTCAGAGTACCCGAAACCTTCTTCATCGCCTTGACCTGCGCCGCACCGCCTACACGGGATACCGAGATACCGGGGTTTACGGCAGGTCTGATACCTGCGTTGAAAAGCTCTGTTTCAAGGAATATCTGACCGTCGGTGATGGAGATAACGTTTGTCGGGATATATGCGGAAACGTCGCCCGCCTGCGTTTCGATAATCGGGAGCGCAGTCAGCGAGCCGCCGCCGTAGTTCTCGTTGAGGTTCGCTGCACGCTCAAGAAGTCTTGAATGCAGGTAGAATACGTCGCCGGGGTACGCTTCACGTCCGGGCGGACGCTTGAGGAGCAGAGAGAGTGCACGGTAAGCAACAGCGTGCTTGCTCAGGTCGTCGTATACGACAAGAACGTCCTTGCCCTGTTCCATAAAGTATTCGCCTATTGTGCAGGCGCTGTACGGTGCGATATACTGGAGCGGCGCAAGCTCGGACGCAGATGCTGCGACAACGATTGAATAATCCATTGCGCCTGCGTTTTTCAGCTGTTCAACCACTGTCGCAACGGTAGAGTTTTTCTGACCGATAGCGCAGTAGATACAGATGATGCCTGTGCCCTTCTGGTTGATGATTGTGTCGATAGCGATAGCGGTTTTACCCGTCTGTCTGTCGCCGATAATCAGCTCACGCTGACCTCTGCCTATCGGAATCATCGAGTCGATAGCCTTGATACCCGTTTGGAGAGGAGTATCAACGGATTTTCTTGTAATGATACCGGGAGCGATTTTTTCAATCGGACGCTTTTCGTCCGCAAGGATAGCACCCTTGCCGTCGATAGGCTGACCGAGGGAGTTTACAACTCGTCCCATAAGTGCGTCGCCGACGGGAACAGAAACGATAGAGCCTGTTCTCTTTACAACGTCGCCCTCTTTTATGTCGGCGTCGGAGCCGAGCATAACCGCACCAACGAAATCCTGTTCAAGGTTGAGAGCCATGCACTGAACGCCGTTCTCAAATTCGAGAAGCTCGTTGAGCATGCACTTTTCAAGACCGTGAATTCGTACGATACCGTCGCCTACGGTCATAACCGTGCCTGTATCCGTGAGGGTTATTTTGCTGTCGAACGCCTTAATTTTCGATTTGATTATGCCTGTTATTTCATCAGGGCGTAATTCCATTTAACTAATCATTCCTTCCGTTCGAGAAGTCTGCTTTCTCAGCATACGACATTAGAAATGTCTTTTTTAAGCTGTTCAAGCTTGGTTTTGACGCTGCCGTCAAAGCCTGTGTTGCCGTATTTTATAATAATACCGCCTATTATACTCTTGTCGATTTCCTCGGTAAGAGTTATTTTCTTGCCTGTTACCTGCTCCATTTTTGCGGTTATCTTCGCTCGCATTTCGTCGCTGACGGGAGCCGTGGTTACGATAGTAATATCCGCTAAATTATAGGCTTCGTTGTATTTCTCTCTGAACTGTCTATACATTCCTCCGAAGTACGGCAGTCTGCCGTTTTCGGTAATGAGGAGCAGAAAATTGAGAACATATTTTGAAACCCTGCCTTCGAATGCGGCACGGATAATATCGAGCTTTTCCTCCGACGATACTGTCGGAGCGGCGGACAGCTTTACGAGCTCGGGATTATCGGCAAGAACAGCGTTTATCTGCTCCAGCTCCGCAGTTACCTCGGGCAGACTGTCGTACTGCTCCTCGGAAATAAGCGAAAACAGAGCGTCGCTGTAATTCTTTTCAACAAGTCCGTTCATAGCATTCCTTTCGCCGTGTTATTCTTTTCCCACATCAGCAAGAAAGCTGTTGATAAGCTCTTCGTTGTCCTTTGCGGAGATTTCCTTTTCCGCAACCTTTGACGCAGCCATGATAACCATTTCCGAAATTTCGTCCTTGATTTCGTTGACCGCCTTTTTCTTTTCAAGCGCAATGCTTTCCTCGGCCTTGACTCTGATTTTGGCAGCCTCTTCTTCCGCTGCGGCGATTATCTCGCTTTCACGGACGCCTGCCTTTTTAACGGCTGCCGCAACAATCTGCTGCGCTTCTTCCTTGGAAGTGCGGAGCTTTTCGGTATACTCTTCCTTAATCTGCTGCGCTTCTGCGTTTGCGTCTGCGGCAGCCTGAATGTCGGCGTTTACCTTTTTATTGCGTTCGTCGAGAATCTGCATAACCTTCTTGTGCAGAAGAAATCTGTAAAGAAGGACCATAATCAGAGTGTTTATAAGAGTGAAAACAATGGTGCTTGCGTCGATGTTGACAATGCCGTAAAACTTGGCTGTTTCAGCGGCTGCCGCCTCGGCGAGAAGTGTCATTCCCATTTCTGACCATTCCTTTCCTAATGTTTGGGGTTAAATTAACCCAGCTGACCGATGAACGGATTAGCAAACATCAGAAGGAGTGCGATAATGAGGGAGTAAAGACCTGTTGTTTCCGCAAGAGCGTCACCGATAATCATTGTTCTTGTGATTGCGCCGCTTGCCTCGGGCTGTCTGCCGATAGCCTCAACTGCCTTACCGCCGCAGTAGCCTTCACCGATACCGGGGCCGAGACCTGCGATCATTGCTAAGCCCGCACCAACTGCCGATGCGCCTAATACGATAGCTTGTTCCATAAGAATATCCTCCAAATTTGCATTTTATAAAAACCTTGCGGTTTTAGACTTGATTTGTGCCCTCACGGGCGATTGCGCTTTATCAGTCGCATTCCGCCAGAGAAACGTACGACATCGTAAGAGTTACGAAGATGTACGCCTGGATTACTGCGGAGAAAAGGTCGAAATAAAGCGAGAGTACAGCGGGCAGGCCGACTGCAAAGTTGCCGAGGGCGAAATAGATAAGTCCGCCGATAACCGAGCCTGCGAGAATGTTTGCGAAGTGACGGAGAGTCTGCGCTATGGGGTTTGCGAACTCGCCGATGATGTTAAAGGGAAGCATGAAGGGGAGCGGCTGAACGAAGCTCTTGAGGTAGCCTTTGACACCGCCTGTGCGGAGCTTGTTGCCCGTACAGAGGACGAATGTCACGATACCCCATGCCGCTACGACGGAAAGGTCCGACGTCGGAGCACGGAAGCCGAAAAGGCTTGAAAGGCTCGAAACCATGGAAAGGCAGAAAAGAGCGCCTATATAGCTCTGGAATTTGCTGTATTTTTCTCCCATTGTCGTATTTACCATGCCGTTGAACATTCCGACAATCCATTCCGCCGCCGCCTGTCTTTTCGACGTAGGCTCAACCTTGAGATTTCTTCCGAGAATGAAAAAAACAATACCGAGAACTACAACAACCAGGAACTGAACGATAACCGATTCGGTCACTACAACCTGAAATCCTCCGAGGTTGAATTCAAAGCTGACCATAGGGCCCTGTACGGTAAAGCTGCGTGCTTCCTCGACAGCGGCTTCGCTCATAAGCGTCATTGCGTTAGGCATTAAAAATCATCCTTTCCTTTTGTGAATATGCTGTAAAAAGTGTAATAAAGGCGTGGGTAAAATAACGGCATCAGCGCAGGAATTGGGGTTATCACTTTCAGTATAAGCAGAAGTGACAGCACCGCAAACATTCCGACATAGCGGACGCCGTATGATATATTTGCGAGCTGCTGCGCTTTCTTTTTGTTACGCCTGCGCAGCACGCTGCCTGATGTTACTCCGATAAGCAGGAAGTTGGCGGCAAAGATGACATTTCCCACCGCAAGCCCCGTAAAATCACGCCACTCAAATCCGTTGAATGCGCCGTACGCAATCAGCACCGCAAGCACTGCGGCGTTTGCTGCAAGCACGAACGGGAGCATGCGCAAAAGCTCGTCAAGAGCAATATTTTCAGTTTTCTTTTTCATCAGAGTTTTTTCTTTCGGGCATGGTCGTCGTAGAAATCGTTGTCCTTGCGGTCATGCTTCAGATGGGCGTATTTCTGCTCTTTTTCGTTATCGGAGTACAGCTTGATTATTTTGTTCAGATACGTCACCGAACAGCTTATCATAAGTCCTATTCCGACAAACACGCAGATTAGTTCAACCCACCCCGGGAGCGAGAAATACTCCGTGACCCAGGACCCGCCGACCACAAAAATAAGCAGAGGGGTAAGAACTATGAACGCTATCTGGCTCGCAACGGCATATGCTTTGAAAGGGTTGTCCTTTTTGTTGTTTGCCATTTTTACCCCCCTTGCAGGAATATCAGTTCCGTTTAATATACGAGGGAGGCAAGCAGCCAGGTGTCGCCGTTCTTGACGAGTGTGCCGTTCTTTATTACCTCTTCGTTTGTTTCTCTGTTATGGAGATATACGGAAACTGCGCTCTCTGTTTCGCTGAGAGGAGTTACCTTGAACTGTACGTTTTCCCATGTAAGGTCGTAGTCGGCAGCCTTGAACTTTTCGGAGATGCCGAGCTTTCCGCTGCTTCTGTCCTTATATACTGCGCCCTTGCCGTTGCAGTCGGTAAGGATACGCTCTGCCTCTTCGGCGGAGAAAGTGCCCTTTACGAGAGCCTCAATCTGCGCATAGGATGTGTATGTGCTGTCGGAGACTGTGTAGTAGCCGTCCTCGGGCTTGTTGTTGTAGGGCTCTGCCTCATAGCTGAGGCCTCTTGTCATATAAAGCTTCAGAACTTCGAAATTGGAAGTGAGCTTTGCCGACGCAGCGTCCTTGATTTCGTTTACCAGCTCTTCGGTCGGTTCGAAATCGGTAGGGATAACGTCGGGTGCCAGAGTTGTTGTCTGCGCAGGCTCGGCGGGTGCCTCGGTCAGCTTTATCACTGCAAAAAATGCCGCACAGATAGCGAGTACAGCTACGATAGCGGTTGCGACAATCGCCGCAGTGTTGTTATTTCCTTTTGAACTCATAAATCTTTCCTCCAGTGTTTCGGTTACGTCGTAACCAAGGGTTATTCATTCATTTATTATACAACATTTACGAAAATAATGCAAGACTTTTTGATGATTTTTGAACTTTTTGTATTATCTGCCAAATAAAATCTGTTCAACTTGTATACCGTTACAGTACGTTGTCCGCCGGATACGAGCCGCCTGCACGGCGGCTGAGCTGCTCCCTTTGCAAAGCGCCGTGCTGGCGCAGAGGAGGGCGGATTTTCCGCACTGCAAAAGCAAAAACCGAGCAGTAGTAGATACTCTGCTCGGTTTGTATAAGCGTATATGCGACCTGTTCGGATGCACCGAATCAGTCGGAAACGTAAGGGATAAGAGCAACCTGTCTTGCCTTCTTGATAGCAGCTGTGAGCTCTCTCTGGTGGTAAGCGCAGCAGCCTGTTACACGGCGGGGCAGAATCTTGGAACGCTCTGTCATGCACTTCTTGAGCTTTGCAACATCCTTGTAATCAATGAATTCAGCTCTGTCAGCGCAGAACTGGCAAACCTTTTTTCTGGCACGCTTTACGGGGCGAGCGCTCTTATCGTTCATTTCTCTTCTTTCAGCCATTGTTATTTCCTCCTGTTAAAATTTAAAATGGATAATCGTCGTCAGAGTTTGTTGCTTCAACAAAATCGTTGACATTTCCCGAAGTCATCGTCGGAGCGCCGTTTGACGCCTGTGCGGGATGTTCTGCGGGAGCGGGTGCGGAATATCCGTAATTGGATGAACCTGTCTGCTGTTTTGATTCGCCTGTGAATCGTGCACTGTCAACGATAAGCTCTGTTACTGTAACATTGCTTCCGTTCTTGTCGGTATACTGTCTTGTCTGGAGCTCGCCTTCAACAAGAATCATGCGGCCCTTGGAGAAGTAGCGGGAGATGAACTCGGCATTTGCTCTCCATGCGACAATGTTAAAGAAGTCGGACTTGCGTTCTTCTCCTTTAGCCTGGTATGAGCGGTCAACTGCAATTCTGAACGAGAGAACGGATGCGCCCGAGGGCGTTGTTTTCAAGTCGAGGTCGTTGCAGATTCTTCCCATCAGTATAGCTTTGTTATACATTTTTCACAGCCTCCTTCAAATCAGTCGGTAAATTACTTGCGAACTGTTACGAGTGAACGCATAACACCATCGGTGATGTTGATAACACGCTCTAATTCAGCCGGGAAATCAGGCTTGCAGTCAAAGCTGTAAACAACATAGTAGCCTTCAGTTTCGTAGTTGATAGGGTATGCGAGCTTACGCTTGCCCCATTCGTCAACGTTCACGAGTTCAGCACCGCCCTTGATTAAGTCAGTGAACTTTGCAACAAGGTTCTGAACCTGTTCTTCTCCGTTCTTAACAGAGAAAACAACAACTGCTTCATACTTTTCGCTAATCTTTGCCATTGATAGTACCTCCTTTTAGACTATTGGCCCGCATTCCTGATGCGAGCAAGGATATGCCTGTATCTAACAAGCTTTGTTATTATATCAGAAAAAAACCCCCTTGTCAAGAGGATTTCCGAATAATTTACAGTTTTCTGCATTTTATCCCCTCACGGGGCGATTACTGCGGTCAAAAGCTTCTGAAAGCCGCTCACGCTGTATTCCGTTCCGTTTCTGTCAAATCCGCCGTAGCAGGCGAAATTCCCGCCGCCGCAGTCAACCCCCTCAACCACGAGAACGCACGGCCCGCCGCACTCGCCCGGGTTGTCGTAAAGTATGCCGCCGCTCACGGCGTAGAGAGCGCCTGTTTCCCTGTCGGTGAGCGTGAGCGTAAACTCGGAGGTAAGTCCCACTTCGTCGTTTTCGTCGAGAGCTATCGGCTCCCTTGCCTCAAGCTCGGTCAGATAGTCCCATGCGGCGGAAAAATCGGTTTTGGAGTCAATATTCCCGCCGACCGTTTCCCAATCCCCCGAATCACGGCTGTAAAAGCTTACGTCGGCGTAAATTTCGTAGTCGGAGATGTCCCTGTCCGTCAGCCGTGAGGCGGCGGGCGCAGGCTCGGGCAAGCCGACCTCGTAGGGTGTGGGTTCGGCGGTGATTTCGGTCGTCTTCGCCGCATATGTCAGAAAAGTAACCACTGTTACTATTATAAATGTATAAAGAAATTTCATAAAAGCACCTCTGTTGACAGATAATGTCGGCCGTACTGCGCCGTCTGCCTGTCAGCTGTAAGGGGCAAAACTCGGCACACGGCGGAAATCGGCGTCCGCACAGGCGGCGGCAACCCTGACGAAAGTGCCGCACGCCGTTCCGCTGATGACGAGCAGCGGGCGGATGTATGCACAAGAGAGGCAGTGTCGGTTCAGCGTGCATACATAAATAACACCGCCCGCAAACGGAAAAGGTTGCGTTCTGCGGAAAATTTTTCGCCTTGCGCATTTCTTCCGCACTCGGATTTGGCGGCAGACCGACAGGCAAGGCGCAGAAAATGCGGGCGCAGCATAAAATTCAGCCCCGCAGCGTGCAGTTGCGGGGCCGGTTGTTTTTATAAAAGGCAGGAACTGCCCGAGGCGTTACGCCCTTACTTTTTGATTATGGAGAAATCCGCAGGGCGGTCCCTCTTGCACTTATAAAGGAAATCGTCCGCCATTTCGACCGCATGGTCGAACGAGGATGTGCTGGTGCATCTGAACTCGTAAATGCCCATAGACATGCTGAGGAGATAGCCTTTGTCGCCGGTTATGGCGTTGTGCAGGCTGAGTGCGGATTTGAGACGTTCTCTTGCGATGTCGCCGAAGCCCATGCGGTCGGTGACTGCGAATGCGATGAACTCGTCGCCGCCTATTCTGCCGATTATGTCGGACTGGCGGAACGTCTTGGTGAGTATGTCGGCGGTCGCCTTGAGAGCGGCGTCGCCCTCGTTGTGACCGAACATGTCGTTTATGACTTTAAGATGGTCGGTGTCAACGTACGCAAGCACGCCGATTTTGCCCGACTGCTTCGCCTCGTTGAAACGGTCCTTTGCGAGCTTGTAGAAACCACGGCGGTTGAGCAGGTGCGTGAGCTCGTCAAGCTTTGCCATTGCGTCAAGCTCGGCGTTGTTTTCGTTAAGCCGTGACAGGGATTCATTCTGCTGGCGCAGGAGGTGTATTATCTTCGCCGCCGCACCGAGCTGGTATGTCATAAGGTCAAGATAATCCGTGCCTGTGTTCTTGGTTTCGCACAGGAACAGACCGTACTGCATTTCGCTCGAAAACAGCGGAACTGCGAGCATTGTAGTGCGCCTGTCGGGCGGGGTGAACATATTGTCGAACAGGTTTTCGAAAGCGATTTCCTGGTTTGCGGCGGGCACGGACATCACGTCCCTGCCGTCCTGGATAGCCTTGAGATAAAGCGTATCGGGACATTTCCAGTCGTTCGACGGCTCGTTGACGTACGCCTTGCCGTATATGTAGAGCATGCTGTATCTGACGCCGATGGTGTGGAGCTGTTTCAGGATTGTGGCGTAGCTGGTTTCGTAGGTGTTTCCGAACATCAGCATATCCCTCATAAAGCATTTGAGGTCGAACAGGAAATCGACGTGCGAACGCTTGTAGGCGGTAATAATGCCGTTGAAATACTCCGTTACGGCACGGTATGCGCCGACGTACAGCTTTTCAAGCAGAGCACGGTTTTTCTCCGTGTCCTTCATATGCTTTTTCACAAGTCTGTAAAGCGAATCGACGGCGTTCGAAATCATATCGGGGTTGCCGTTCGTTTCCGCAAGGCTCTGAAGCCCACGCCTCAGACAGCAAAGCATCTCCGTCACATTGCTTTCCTCCGCCTCGGATTCAATGAACGAGGCGTAAAGAATGCTTATAAGGCGGGCAATGTTGCGCTTGTTTTCCTGGTACGCCTGGGTCAGCTCGTCGTTGCTGTTTACTACGATAGAAACTATTTCGTTGGTTATATTTTCGACATTTTTTGACGAACAGCCCGTGAATATCTTATCCACACGCTTTGCCTCGTCGTCAAGGCCGCCTGCGGAGGCTCTCGGGATGAACTTGGTGTCAACATATATATCGCCGCTCACGCTTGCGCAGCCGAGCTTCATGGAAATACACAGTTCAAGAGCCTTTCTGCCGAGGGTTTCGGCGCTTGCTCTTACGCTTGCGAGCGGGGGTATCTGCTGTGCGGCACGGGGGAGGTCGTCGAAGCCCACAACCGCAACGTCGTCGCCTATGCGGCGGCCTCTTTCACGCAGACCCGCATAAAGCGTAGTCGCCATTGCGTCGTTTGCGCATACGACTGCGTCAAGGTCGGGGTTATTGTCCAGCAGTTCGTTTACTGCGTCCTCGCAAAGCTCCGTGAAATGTCCGTACGCTACACGCTTTTCGACAAAGTCGATGTTGTTTTTTGCGAGCGTTTCTTTGTATGCCTCGAAGCGTTCAAGTGCGTCGTGGTTGGAGAGATTGGCGGACAGCATGCCTATACGGCGGCGCCCCTGTACGTTTATCAGATAGTCCATAGCCTCGGCAATGCCCGATTTGTTGTTGAATGTAACGCTCGGGAAATCGCCGATTTTTTCTGCGATTGTAACTACGGGTATTCCGAGATATTTTTTAAGGAAATTCTCTTTCTGCTCAAAGTCACACGCAAACGCAATAGAGCCGACTGCGGCAACGACTGCGTCGACATTTCTTGCGTTCACACAGCCGAAAAGCGTGTTGAACTGATATTCGTAGCGGGAATTGTAGAGCGTATCGTAATCAAGCCCTATATATCTTCCCGGAATAAGCACGACGTTCACGTCAAGGCGCTCGGCGGCCTCGATGGCGCCTCTTGCTATGCTCTTGCTGAAGGTGTCGCCTACGTTTCCGAGGAGCAGGCCGATTGTAAGGCGTTTTTTGCTCATATAAGAAAATCCTTTCCTTACCGACGTCTGCGGACAGGTCCGCTGCGTTCGGTTTATACATAATAATTATAACATACGTTTTAAGCTATTGCAATGTTTTTTTGAAAAAATACAGCATTATTTACAAAAAAACGTTTTCATCCAAAAAACAGATGTTTCTGTGTTTCGTCAGATTTAACAAGCAGCTTGCCGCAAAATTGACACATTGTTACAAAATGCTTGTTGTCGGTTGATTATTTGGTTACTTTATTGTATAATCGTTGTATATACATGAAAATTTCGGCAGGGCTGAAACACATTTCATGAAAGGACATATGAAAATGGACATTCTCGGTCATTTAGGAACAATCAACCGTCACAAGGCGCTGGTTTTCAGATACTGCATGCTTGCGGGTCTGCCGCTCCAGGCGGTAACGCACGACCTTTCGAAGTATTCCCCCTCGGAATTCATAACGGGTGCGAAATACTACCTCGGCACGAAAAGCCCGAATGCGGCGGAGCGTGAGGAAAAGGGGTACAGTGCGGCGTGGCTCCATCACAAGGGCAGAAACAAGCACCATTTTGAATACTGGACCGACCGCAGACGTGACATCGGCGATTTCCCCGTTGAAATGCCCGCAAGATACATTGTTGAGATGTTCTGCGACAGAATTGCGGCGTGCAGGGTGTATCACGGAGCGGCGTATAAGCGCAGCGACCCGTGGGATTACTACATGGAAAGCGAGATAAACCTTGCCCCGAACACGAGGCTCACGCTGGAGCTGCTGCTGATAATGCTGCGCAACAGAGGCGAAAAACAGACCTTTGAATATATAAGAAACAACATTCTCGGCAAGGAATGCGTATACAACAATATGGACTGGCTGTATACGGCGTACAGGGCGATAGCGGATGTTTTTTAAGGTAAACAGTCTTGGCCTGTTCGGCATGAACGCTTTTCCCGTCACGGCGGAAATAAGCACCTCGACAGGCGCACCAAAGCTTGATATAGTAGGCCTTCCCGACCTTGCGGTACAGGAAAGCAAAATGCGCATAGGAGCGGCAATGCGGAACTCGGGCGTAAAAATACGTTCGGAGCAGGTTGTGGTAAACCTCGCTCCCGCAGGCGTCAGAAAATCGGGCTCGTTTTTCGACCTGCCCATTCTTGTCGCAATGCTTGCGGTAAACGGACACGTCAGGGAGGATATATCCGACGCCGCCTTTTTCGGGGAAATATCCCTCGGAGGCGAGCTTGCGGGCGTGAACGGCGCAATCACGATGGCGGTTGCGGCGCATGAAAACGGCGTAAAACGGCTGTTCCTGCCTAAAAGCAATGCGGCGGAGGCGGCTGTAATCAAGGATATAGAGATTTACGGAGTTGAAAACGTGCGGCAGCTTTTTGCGCACCTCGGCGGAACGGAGAAAATTTCCCCCGAAAAGCCGCAGGAGCCGACAGCGGACGATTACAGGAGCCTGTTCGATTTCTCCGACGTAAAGGGACAGTCGGCGGTAAAGCGTGCGGCGGAAACTGCGGCGGCGGGCTTTCATAATCTGCTTATGATAGGGCCTCCCGGAACGGGAAAGAGCATGATAGCCAAGCGCATTTCCTCAATTCTTCCCCCTATGAGCTTTGCGGAAAGCATTGAAACAACGCAGATACATTCGGTTGCGGGCATGCTTGACCCCGCAAACCCGCTCGTGACACGGCGGCCGTTCCGTGACGTGAGTCACACTGCCTCGGCGGTCGGTCTTATCGGCGGCGGAAGCATACCGAAGCCCGGGGAAATATCTCTCGCACACAACGGCGTGTTGTTCCTCGACGAGCTTCCCGAGTTCGACAGAAAAGTGCTCGAAACTCTGCGGCAGCCGCTCGAAAACGGCGAAATAACAATATCAAGAGCTTCGGGCTCGGTGAAATACCCCTGCAATATAATGATGGTTGCGGCGATGAATCCGTGTCCGTGCGGCAATTTCGGAGCGGAGGGAAAGAAATGCTCCTGTTCGGAAAGGCAGGTAGCCTCCTATCTCGGCAGAATAAGCCGCCCCGTGCTTGACAGAATTGATATACAGATAGGCGTTATGCCTGTCGAATACAAGGAAATATCCGCTGCGGAGAAATCCGAAAGCTCGGCGGAAATGCTCGAAAGGGTACTGCGTGCGCAGGAGGTGCAGAAAGCCCGCTTTAAAGGCACTGCCGTCCGCTATAACTCGCAGATTCCGCCCTCAATGCTGCACGAGGTATGCGTGCTTTCTCCCGATGCGGAGAAGTATTTAAGCGGCTGCTTCGACAAGGCGGGGCTTTCGGCGAGAGCGTACGACCGTATTCTCAAGGTCGCCCGCACCGTTGCAGACCTCGACGGCAGCGAGATAATCGAAAAAAGGCACATTTCAAGAGCGGTGAGCTTCCGCTCGCTTGACAGAAAATACTGGGGCGTATGACCCTGATATAATACAGAAAGGAAAAGTAATGTAATATGGATATTCTCAAGATTAACATGCTCGGCGAGTTTTCGATAACCTACAAGAACAAGATTATCAACGAAAAAAGCCGCCGTGCGAAGAAAATGCTGACCCTGCTGCAGTATCTTATTACTTATCACAACAGAGAAATTTCACAGAGTGAGCTTATTGAGCTGCTCTGGGCGGAAAATTCAAGCGAAAATCCGACGGGGGCGCTTAAAACGTCACTGCACCGTCTGCGTGCGATGCTGTCGGAGCTGGAGCTGCCCGAGGGACAGGATATTATCGTAAACTCGGCGGGAACTTATGCGTTCAACAATGCGCTTGAATGTGAGATTGACTTTGACATTTTCGAAAGTCTGTATAAAAAGAGCGTGCAGGCGCTCTCCGAAAAGGAAAAAACCGCTCTCTACCTCAAGGCGATAGAAATTTACAAGGGAGATTTCCTCCCCAAGGCGGGCGACGACGCATGGGTTGCGCCGATGAACAAGTACTACCACGCTTTGTATGTCCGCATTGTCCGTGAGGCGGTCGCTATCCTTGAACGCCACAAGCGCTACGAGGATATAATCGGTATCTGCCGCAAGGCAATTCTTATCGAAAAGCTCGACGACAGCATTCACTACAACCTTATAAAATCTCTCCTCGCCATCGGCGACAAATCTGCCGCAAAGGCGCATTATTCCTACGTTATGGATTTGTTCTACAATCAGAACGGCATTAACCCCTCGCCCGAGCTCGTCGCTCTTTACGAGCAGACGCTGGAGAACGAAAACGCTCTCAACGTAGACCTCGACTCGGTCAAGGAAATCCTGTACGAAAAGGACGAAATCGCAGGCGCATTCTTCTGCGAATACGAATTCTTCAAGCATATCTATCAGCTTGAAATCCGTGACGCAGAGAGATATGCACGCCCTGTGCACATCTGTCTTATAACCGTAACGGACAAGAACGGAATGCTCCCCGACCCGAGAGAGCTGAACAAGACCATGAACAAGCTTATCGGCTGCATAAAGATGTCGCTCCGTTCCCGTGACGTATTCGCACGGTACAGTGCGTCGCAGTTCATAATCCTGCTTCCGAACATCAACGGCAGCGACTGCGAAACCGTGCTCGGACGTATCAACAGCCGCTACACGGCGGAAAATCCCAAGAGCGAGTCTGTGCTGAATTACAAGTACGACGCCGTATAATATGGAATACAGAACAATCAGCGGCAGTGCCGAGGACAGCTTTATCGAACGCAAATCCGAATTTATCGGCTATATAAAGCACGTTGAAACCGACGATGAGGCGACGGCTTTTGTTGCGGAAATAAGGGCGATGCACCGAAAGGCGACTCACAACTGCTACGCTTATATTTTAAGAGAAAACAACATCGCCCGCCACAGCGACGACGGCGAGCCCTCGGGTACGGCGGGCGTGCCTATCTACGAGGCGCTCCGCAAAGAGGGTCTGACG
>JAZNLN010000138.1:0-2881 GCA_045579125.1 Ruminiclostridium sp. | reverse complement strand
CAATAGTTTTTTAAAAATTTGTATATTCGTTGAAATAAATAATAGCGTTTTTTTCTCGCCGGCATATTATGTAATAAATAAAGCAAAGGAAAAAGAAATAAATATGACAATTATGATGAGCGATATGAAAACAGGGCAGAGGGGCAGGGTGTGCGGGATTGAGTGCAGACCCGACATAAAGCGAAGATTTTTCGACATCGGGCTGATAAGCGGGACGGAGATAGAATGCGTGCTTAAAAGCGCATTCGGCGGCACAAAGGCGTACGGCATACGAGGCGCAGTTATAGCCGTGAGGGCTGAGGATTGCTGCGGTGTTTCCGTGGACTGCTGACGCATATCCATATTTTCCCGAGCGCAGTTCAAGAATAAAGAAATCCCCGCTGACAATACTTGTAATATCCAAGTAAAACCGACGGGAAGTGGTAATATGTATTACAACAAGGTTGAAATCAGCGGGGTGAACACGTCGCAGCTAAAGGTGCTGAAAGAGGCGGAAAAAATGGAGCTGCTGAAAAGAGCGAGAGGCGGCGACGACAAGGCGAGAGAGGAGCTTATAAACGGAAATCTGAGGCTTGTCCTGAGCATTATCCAGCGATTTTCGGGCAGGGGCGAAAATCCTGACGATTTGTTTCAGGTCGGGTGCATCGGGCTTATAAAGGCAATAGATAATTTTGATGTCACGCTCGATGTTAAGTTTTCGACATATGCGGTACCGATGATACTCGGGGAGCTGAAACGGTATATGCGTGACAACAATCCCGTGAGGGTCAGCCGTTCTCTGCGGGACCTTGCATACAGAGCGATGCAGGCCAAAGAGCGCCTCACGGCGTCGCTGCAGCGTGAGCCTACGATAGAGGAAATTGCAAAGGAGATTGAGGTAAAGCGCAACGAGGTGGTTGTGGCGCTTGAGGCGATTTCGGAGCCGATTTCGCTTTACGAGCCCGTTTTTTCGGAGTCGGGCGACACGATTTACGTCATGGACCAGCTCGGCGACAACAACGACGATTGCAGTTGGCTTGAGGAAATTGCGCTGAAAGAAGCAATAAACCGTCTCGGAAACCGTGAAAAGAAAATCCTCAATCTGCGTTTTTTTCAGGGGAAAACACAGGTTGAGGTCGCAAATGAGATAGGAATAAGCCAGGCGCAGGTTTCAAGGCTTGAAAAGGGTGCGCTTAATAAGATAAAAAATAAGCTGTAATGAAAAACTCCCGAACGGTTGTCCGTTTCGGGAGTGATAGTTTTAGTCGTTAGTGCCGAGATAATTCTTGACAAGCGCCTGAAGCAGCTCGTCACGGTCAATATGACGGATAAGACTGCGTGCATTGTTGTAGGTTGTTATGTATGTCGGGTCTTCGGAGAGGATATATCCGACAAGCTGGTTTATGGGGTTATATCCCTTTTCGCTCAAAGCCTCGTATACGGTTGTGAGTATTTCCTTCATTTCGTTGTCACGCTCGTCTTTTACCGAAAACGTCATAGTTTTTTCGTGCATGTATGTCCATCTCCTTTGTTACATTATATTTTTATTATACACAAATATAAGAAAAAAACAAGCCTTTTTTTCAAGGTAAGTCATTTTTAACACTTAAAAACGTTGTTTTGACCAAAAAAAGCCGCACGCTTTTGAGCATATATACAAAAGTAATTATTAAAAACTGCGGCGCTAGATGTATAAAAAAATCGGTAAACTGTCATAAAATTAACGAAAAGCAGCCATAAAAATAGTAATTTTTAACACTAATTACAAAAAAACATAATATTTTTATCAATTATTACTATTGTATAATCAAGCAGAATTTGCTATAATAAAAATACTCAATTATTCTGAAAGGAGTATACGATAAAATGGCAGAGGTCAAGAAGAACGAAAGCAAGAACAGCGAGGGTTTCGGTTTTAAGAATGCTCCGCTCGGTTTTGATAAGAATGAAGTTAATTTATACATAAATAAACTGAAAAATCAGATAAAGGAAATGGAGCAGTCCTACGAGGAGAAGCTCAAGGAGGCAAAAGCAGGTGCTGCAAAGCCTGCCGCTCCCGTGCCTGCTGCCGAGGTTACTCCCGAATTAAAGGAAGAAATCACAACGCAGATTCGTGCGGAATACGAGAGCAAGGTGCTTGAGCTCCGCAAACTCGTTCTTGATGAGAGAAGAAATGTTGCACGTCTTGATAAGGATTGTGCAAAGGCACAGATTTCCGAGAAGAAGGTCCGTGAGGAATACGATTCTCTCCGTGACAAGTATCTTCAGCTCAAGAAGGAAGGCGCAAGCTCCAAGAAATATGTAGAAAAGGGCGAAGCTATCATCAGCGAGGCATATTCCAAGGCCGAGGAAATAATCGCACAGGCAAAGAAGTATGCCGAAGATGTGGCGAAGAGCGTTGAAAGCGGCAAGAAGACTGCCGCAGATAAAATCGCCGCTGTCAAGAAGAGTCTTGACGGCGCTAATGCAGAGCTTAAAAAAGCTGTTGCATCTCTCGACGGCGTGTTTGACGGCGCAGTTGCAGGCGTGGCAAAGGCCGAAACCGACGCACTCGGAATCGAAAGTCTTGACGTAAGCAAGATTAACATTGAAGTTCCCGCTGATATCGCAGAAAAGAAGATTCAGCTTGACCCCGTAGAGGATGACGAGGAATTTGAGGACGACGGCGACATCATTTCCACTCTCGAAGCAGTTGCTCCCGAAGAAGATGATGACGAGGAAATCATAATTGACGAGGAAATTGTCCTTGAAAGCGAAAAGGCTGAAGAAGAGGCAAAGGCGAAGGCAGAAGCTGAAGCAAAGGCGAAGGCAGAAGCTGAAGCAAAGGCAAAGGCAGAGGCTGACGCAAAAGCAAAGGCAGAGGCTGACGCAAAAGCAAAGGCAGAGGCTGACGCAAAAGCAA
>JAZNLN010000137.1:0-14808 GCA_045579125.1 Ruminiclostridium sp. | reverse complement strand
AATACCTTTTTTCACTTTTTGAAAAATAACGGACTTTATCGGCACATATACCAAATTTAGGCGAAAAAAATCTACCGTCTTATTCCCTGCACCGCCTATCGGCATAGTTGACGATATATTTAAAATATGTTATAATATACGTTGCATGACTTTAAAAAAGCGAGGTGAGAAAATGACAAGAAATATGAGCTTTGATATAGCATCAGTTATAATTTCCCTGTTTATGCTTATCATTTTCTCAATGCATAAAAAATCGCCTATTCAGCAGACAAGATTTTTTATAACGCTTATTATAACAAATATGATTACGGCGGCGTTTAACCTTGCGTACGGAATAACCTGCCTCAATATGCAGTTCAACGTCATTATCTCGGAAACGCTTATCACGGGCTACTATGTGACGCACCTGATGTGTGCGCCGCTTATGGCTCTTTACATACTGAGCTACGGCTCCAACTGGCACGACCTCGGCAACCGCATGAAAACGCTGTTCACCACCCCATTCGCAATAGGCGAAATCCTTATCATAGCAAACCCCTTCACAGGCTTTATCTTTACATTCAGCGAGGACGGCGCTTACACAAGAAACATCGGTCTTTATGTGATTTACGGCATTGCCGCTTTCTATTTCGCATACCCGCTTTACAGGCTTATACGCTACAAGAAAAGGTATCTTCCGCATGAACGCAGACTGCTTTTCGTTATGATGGCGTTTACGATATGCGCTATCGCTTTTCAGTTCCTGTTCCCCGACCAGCTCGTCGAAAGCTGTGCGATAACGCTTTCGGAAGTAATGATTTTCCTCACGGTGCAGAATCCAAACGACCTTACGGATACCCCTTCGGGCGCATACAGCAGCCGTGTGTTCCTGTCGGTTATGGATATGTACTTCACCTCAGAAAGGAACTTCATGATAATCCAGGTTATCGTCGACGACTACGTTGCGTTGGTATCGGCGTTCGGAGTACAGCTGTCGTCGGCAATTTCAAAAGAAATAGTTTCATTCCTCGATTCGCTTGAGGACAGAACGAGCGTTTTCCGCACGGATTCCAATGTTTTTACTATGGTGGTTCCGTACTCAAGCAGAAAAAAATCCGATTCCATTGCCGAGCTTATCCGCTCACGCTTTACGCACTCGTGGAGCATTGAGGGAAACGAAATGGTGATGTCGGCGAGATGCTGTATACTCAACTGCCCGTCCGACGCCGCAAATATAGACGAGCTTACGAACTTCCTGGGCTGTTTCGCAAGAAGCAAAAACGGAATGCGTATCTGCCGTGCAAGAGATATAAACGTTCGTTCGATTGAGCGTGAGCGTGCGGTCGGCAAGGTCATTTCCGACGCTCTGAACAGTGATAAGACGGACATTGTATATCTCCCTATTTACTCGACTGTCGAAAACTGCGTTGTCGCCGCCGAGGCACTTATGCGCATTTACGACAGCTCAATAGGCTTTATCGAAGAAAGCGAGCTGAAGGAAGCTCTGGAAAAATCGGACGACGCTCCGAGATTCATTGAGGCAATGCTCGAAAAAATTTGCCGCTTTGTTTCGGAAGAAAAGCTCGCCGACAAGGGCATTGCTGCCATAGTTGTCCGTGTTCTCTCCGTACAGTGTATTCAGCCCGATTTCATTCTCCGCATGGCTGAAATAAAGAATAAGTACAACGTTCCCGACAAGCTGATATGCTGTACTATCGACGAGGACATCGTCGCCTCCGCAGGCGATTCCTTTACGGAAAACGCATCACTGTTCTCGAAGCACGGCATTTCCTTCGCCCTCAGCGAATACGGCACGGGATATACAAATCTTTCAAAAATGTGCGAGCTGCCGTTCGAATGTATCATTCTCGACAAGAGCATAATCAAGGATTCCGTCGTAAACCGCAAGGCGTACACAACGCTCAGCTGCACATACGACCTGCTGAAGGACCTCGGCATGGAAGTTATGGCGGAAGGTATCGACGACGGCAAAACCTATGCCGCAATTCTTGATATGAACCCCAACTTTATTATGGGCAGCTCAATTTCCACACCTCTTTCGGAAGGCGATTTTATAAAATTTATTGCGTCCTCCGGGGATAAAGCATTATTCGGAGGTGATACGGATGAATTATAATATAAGCTTTGATATTGTCGCTGTCGCTATCGACATAATCCTGCTCCTTTCGTTCGGACACATACGGAAATACTCGTTCCCTGTCTACAAGGCGTATATATCAATGGTGCTGGTTTCGCTGCTGACGGCGACGCTCGACCTGCTGACAATTCCGACGCTAACAATGACGGAAAGCTTCCCTCTGCCGGTGGTTTACACGATAAACACACTGTATTTCATGTTTCAGTCGCTGGTTATCGCCACTTTCGCACGATACGTTTTCCTCGTCGCAAACGTCAGAGTCAACACTATATTCAGAAAAATCATACTCGGCGCTCCGTATCTTTTGTCGGCAATTCTGATTATAGCTTCGCCGTTCCTGCATACGGTGTTCTACTTCGACGAGGAGCTTAATTACGTTTTCGGAGAGCTTCACTGGATTATTTACTACAACGCCGCAATATACATCCTGACGTGCATAGTAACACTTATAAAATACCGCAGTTCAATCAAAAAGAAAAGTATAATTGTACTTCTCGGACAATGTATGCTCAATATTGTATTTGTAGCAGCACAGGCAATATTCCCCGAACAACTCCTGATGTCGTTTGCAACATCTATCTGCCTTTATATCGTTATCTTTTCAATCGAAAGCCCGAAATCGCTGCTTGACAACACTAATTCGATGCGCATGGAAAGCTTCCTCAACATTACAAAATCTGCATACAAGGCAAATAGCTCATTCGGCATAATAATCGTTTCGATAAAAAATACAAAGGTCCTTCGAAATCTGCTTACAAGCGACAGAATGGACTCGCTTTACACGCTCGTCACCGACTTCCTGTACTCGCAGGACAAGGACGCAATCATCTGCCGCAAGGGCAACGGAACATTCCTTTTCAAAACGGATAAAAAGGAAAATACAGCGCAGTATCTTGAGGCTATCCGACAAAGATTTGAGCTCGTATGGAAAAAAGATGACCTCGAAATGAACTTTTCGGCAGGCTTCGGATACATAAGCTGTCCCGAGGACGCAGAAAACACCGAGGAGCTCACCGAGCTTATCGAAATCCTCTCGAACTCTGTTACGGACGGAAACGTCATGTACGCATCCACCATCGGCGACAGAACACGCCGCCGTGAGGTGCTCCGTGCGGTCGTAGAGGCTATAACCGAAAAAACGTTCAAGGTTTTCTACCAGCCTATTTACTCCGTCGACAGACACTCGATAACCGCCGCAGAGGCGCTTATCCGTCTTTTTGACAGCAAGCTCGGTTTTGTGCCGCCTGACGAATTTATACCTATTGCAGAAAAAGAGGGCTACATTCTTCAGATAGGCGAGTTCGTGCTTGAGGAGGTGTGCCGTTTCTATTCGGAAAACAAGCTGCATGAAAAAGGCATTGAGTACATCGAAGTAAATCTCTCGGTTATCCAGTGCATGCAGCACAGCATCAACGACAGGTATCTCTCGATACTTGAAAAATACGGCGTGAAGCCCGAGCAGGTTAATTTCGAAATCACCGAAACGTCGGCAATCATCTCCTACGACGCAGTCAAACGCAACATAAATGATTTCCGCAGATCGGGCTATACAATCTCCCTCGACGACTACGGAACGGGATACTCAAACATCTCATACCTTTACAGCATACCCTTTGATTACATCAAAATCGACAAGAGTATTCTCTGGGGAGCGCAGAAAAACAGCAAGATTATGACCGTTCTCGAAAATACAATCCAGATGGCGAAAAAGCTCAACATGAAAATCATCACGGAGGGCGTCGAAAACAAAGAGCATGCGCTCATGCTGACAAATCTCGGCTGTGATTATTTCCAGGGCTTCTTCTATTCGAAAGCCGTCAACGAAGAAGATTTTATAAAGTACATAGACAGCTTTAATGCGGCGGACTATTAAACAGCTTACAGAAACTCCCGAAACAGAAAATGTTACGGGAGTTTTTTCATGGAAAAAAATATAATTTTTTCGCATAAAAAAACTTGACAGTTAAAAATAATACATATATAATATTATCTGTAATTGTTAGCTTGCTAACATTTTTTCAGTACATACAGAAAACGAGGTAAAGTATGGAGCAAAGAAAAATAGGCTTTGAGCTGAAATGCCTTACAAATCTGTTCAAGCGGAATATTGACGCACTCCCCACGGCGTCCGAGGTCGCAAAGCTTACGGGTATGCATGGCTCGATAATAGGTTTTATCGCACATACAGAAGGTCCTGTGTATCAGAGCGACGTCGAAAAGCGTTTCACAATGCGGCGCTCCACAGCGTCAAGAATACTTCAGCTTATGGAGAAAAAAGAGCTGATTTACCGCAGAGGCGACGAAAACGACGGCCGACGAAAGCAGCTCTTCCTGACCGAAAAGGCGCAGGAGTACAATAAGCTGATAGAAAAGGAAATAGCGAGCGTCGAAAAACGGCTTGTTGAAGGGCTGACAGAAACAGAAATAGAAAATCTGCTCGGTACGATTGAAAAAATGAAGGCAAATCTCTCTAAATGTGACGAAAAGAAAGGAAACGGCAGAAAATGATAAAAAAACTGATGCAAAGCGTAGGTCAGTACAAAAGAGATACAATACTGACGCCGATTTTCATTTTGTTTGAGGTTATCATGGAGGTAATTATACCGCTCCTCATGGCAAACCTTATCGACAACGGCATAAGAAAATCGGACATGGGGCACGTCGTGTTTATGGGCGTAGTGCTCGCCCTTTCAGCGATTATATCGCTCATATTCGGAGCTGTGGCGGGAAGAACTGCGGCAAACGCCTCGGCGGGATTTGCGAAAAATCTCCGCCGGCGTATATTCTATAAAGTACAGAACTACTCGTTCCGCAACATCGACAAATTCTCCACATCAAGCATTGTAACAAGACTCACCACCGACGTTACAAATGTGCAGAATGCGTTTCAGATGATTATAAGAATGGCGGTGCGTTCGCCGTTTATGCTTATTTTTGCGCTCATCATGGCGTTTTCCATAAATGCACAGCTTGCTCTTGTATTCCTCGCAGTAACACCTATTCTCGGCGCAGGTCTGTTCTTTACTATAAAGGGCGCATTCCCGATTTTTGAACGCTCGTTCAAAAAATACGACAAGCTCAACGAAACCGTACAGGAAAACGTGCGAGGAATAAGAGTTGTCAAATCCTTTGTCCGTGAGGAAAAGGAAATAAGCAAGTTCAACAAAATCTCGGGAGAGGTTTACAGCGACCTCGTAAAAGCCGAAAAGCTTGTTCAGCTTTCCAACCCGCTGATGAATTTCTCGATGTATACCGCAATGGTGCTTATCTCGTGGATAGGTGCGCAGATTATCGTAAACTCGGGCGAAACCGCACTCACAACAGGTCAGCTCATGACATTCTTCACATACGTTATGCAGATTCTTATGAGCCTTATGATGGTTTCGATGACGCTGATTATGATTACGATTTCCCGTGCGTCGGCGCAGAGAATTACAGAGCTGCTCGACGAGGAGGTAGACCTGCATAACTGCGAAAACCCCGTATCCGAAGTCAAGGACGGCTCCATTTCCTTCAAAAACGTTAATTTCAGCTATGCGGGCAGTTCGGATAAACTATGCCTGTCGGATATAGACCTCGAAATCGCTTCGGGCGAAACTATCGGCATTATCGGCGGAACAGGCTCCTCGAAAAGTACGCTCGTTCAGCTCATTCCCCGTCTGTACGACGTAACGGAGGGCCGTCTTGAAGTCGGCGGCAGAGATGTAAGAGAATACGATATTGAGGCGCTCCGTGATTCGGTTTCGATGGTGCTTCAGAAGAACGTACTTTTCTCGGGAACGATAAAGGATAATCTCCGCTGGGGCAACCCCAACGCAACGGACGAGGAAATCGAACGTGTGTGCAGGCTGGCACAGGCGGACGAATTTATACAGGGCTTCCCCGACAAGTACGACACGGAAATCGAACAGGGCGGTGCCAATGTTTCGGGCGGTCAGAAGCAAAGACTCTGTATCGCAAGAGCGCTCCTCAAAAAGCCTAAAATTCTTATTCTCGACGACTCGACAAGCGCCGTTGACACACGCACAGACAGCCTTATAAGAAAGGCTTTCCGTGAGGAAATACCCAACACGACAAAGCTTATCATCGCACAGAGAATATCCTCCGTTATGGACGCAGACAGAATAATCGTTATGGACGACGGCGCAATAAACGGAATCGGAACGCACGAGGAACTGCTTGCAGGCAACGCAATATATCAAGAGGTATACTATTCACAGACGAAGGGAGATGACGACAATGGCTAAGGAAATCCAGAAGCCTGCTTTCGGACCCGGTCCCGGAAGAAGAGGCGCACCTCCCATCCCCGGCGCAAAATTCGACGGCAAGTCTTTCAGACGTGTTCTCGGATATGTTATGCACTTCAAATTCAAGTTCATATTTGTCGTTATCGGAATCATAATCAACTCCGTAAGCGGCGTGGTCGGCTCAATGTCGCTCCAGGTGCTTATTGACGACTATATCACCCCCCTGCTCGGACAGGAAAATCCCGACTACTCGGGTCTTCTCGGAATGGTGCTTGTTCTGTCGGGCGTATTTGCCGTTGCGGTGCTGACAACGCTTATGTATACCAGAATAATGGTTGATATTTCGCAGAGCGTTATGAAGAAAATCCGTGACGATATGTTTGCGCATATGCAGACGCTTCCTATAAAATACTTCGACACAAACCAGTTCGGCGACATAATGAGCCGCTACACAAACGACATTGACACTCTCCGCCAGCTTATAAGCCAGAGTATCCCGTCCATTATTGCGTCGGTTATCTCCATTGTTTCAATGGTAGCGGGCATGATTGCCATGAACGTGTGGCTGACCTTGTTTACGTTCGGTTTCGTATTCCTTATTATGATTGCAACAGCACTCATTTCGGGCAAGAGCGGAAAATACTTCGTAAAACAGCAGAAGGACCTCGGCGCAGTAAACGGCTATATCGAAGAAATGATAAACGGTCAGAAGGTTATCAAGGTGTTCTGCCGTGAGGACAGGACAAAGGAAGAATTTGACGAGCTTAACGAGGCACTCTGCGACAGCGCAACAAAGGCAAACGGCTTTATCAATATTCTCGGACCTATCACAAACAACCTCGGACACCTTCAGTATGTAGCGCTCGCTTTTCTCGGCGGCGTTATGATGCTGTCGAATTTCGGCGGCGTCACGGTCGGCTCTATCGCAACATTTCTCCAGCTTTCAAAAAGCTTTACCATGTCAATTAACCAGGTCGCACAGCAGATGAACATGATTGTTGCGGCACTTGCGGGCGCAGGCCGTATCTTCGCCCTCATGGACGAAAAAAGCGAGACCGACGACGGATATGTTACCCTTGTCAACGCAAAGTATGTTGACGGCGTGCTTACGGAAGTTCCCGAGCACACGGGAATATGGGCGTGGAAGCATCCGCACTCCGCCGACGGCACAATAACCTACACCGAGGTAAAGGGCGACGTTACGCTTGACGACGTTGATTTCGGATACACGGAAGAAAAAATGGTGCTTCATAATGTATCGGTATTCGCAAAGCCCGGTCAGAAAATTGCTTTCGTCGGCTCGACAGGCGCAGGCAAAACGACTATCACCAACCTTATCAACAGATTCTACGACATAGCGGACGGAAAAATCCGCTACGACGGAATAAATATCAACAAGATAAAGAAATCCGACCTACGCCGCTCGCTGGGTATAGTTCTTCAGGACGTAAACCTGTTCACGGGAACAGTTATGGAGAATATCCGCTACGGCAACCTTGACGCTACCGACGAAGAGGTTTATGCGGCGGCACGCCTCGCAAACGCAGACGGTTTCATAAGACGTCTGCCCGACGGCTACAATACGATGCTCACAGGCGACGGCGGCAGTCTTTCGCAGGGTCAGCGTCAGCTGATTTCCATTGCAAGAGCCGCAGTTGCAGACCCGCCCGTTATGATACTTGACGAAGCGACGTCAAGCATTGATACGAGAACGGAAATACTCGTTCAGAAAGGCATGGACAGCCTTATGCACGGCAGAACGGTTTTCGTAATCGCACACAGACTTTCCACAATCAAGAACTCCAATGTAATTATGGTGCTTGATTTGGGCAGAATTATCGAACGTGGCACGCACGAGGACTTACTCGCCGAAAAGGGCAGATACTACGAGCTTTACACAGGAAAAACGGAAATGAAATAACTGAGGCGTGAGCCGACAATTAAATAAATAAAAACGGAGAAGATATAATCTTCTCCGTTTTTTCTTACAGCAGTTTCGAAAGCTCATTCAGCAAGCGTGTTTTCAGTTCCTCCAGCTCCGTAACGGACGGGCGGTTATCGTCGCTGTACATTTTTTTCATCGGGTACCACCAGACAGGTCCCTTACCGTTATTGCCGTAGCCCTCTATATCGCCGCTTTTCCTCGGGAACAAGTGCCAGTGCAGGTGCGTATCTCCGTTACCCAAAAGCTCGTAATTCATTTTTTCGGCGCCAAAGGCCTTGGACGCCGCCTCTGCAACGACAGACATTTCCTCCAGAAATTTCATTTTCATTTCATAGTCAAGTTCAAACAGCTCCGTTTTATGCTCCTTGCAAAGAAAGAGAGAATAGCCTTTAAAATGCTGATTGTCTCCTATAACAACATACCCTGTATCCAGCTCCTTGACAAAGTACGGATTGTTCCCGTTTTTTATCATTTCTATCCTGTCGCAGATAAAGCACATATTTTAACCTCCGTATACCGTGTCCGATGTCGGTTTAATTATAACAGCGCCCTTTGAAAATGTCAACATGAAACAGCGCAGAAAATCATTCATTGTTTTTCACCCTCTCCCTATGATAACATAAAATCAGAAAGGAGGAGCGTATGAAGCATAATTTTACAAAGCTTATTATTGCGCTTGTGATGCTGACCTACTTTTCGGGAGCGGGAATCGGGATTTATATGGTGGTAAAGGAGCCGACGCTGCTCGGGGAGCTGCTGACGTATATCGGTGTGCCGACCTCAACGGCTATCGGATTTTATGCGTGGAAAGCAAAGGCTGAAAACGTAATAAAAATCAGACAAAACCTGAACAATCAGATTCTTGAAATACACCGCAGGCTTGCACGCCTGCCGCCCGAACAGCGGGAAGAATACAACGAAATAAAACTGACTGTCGAAAGCATACTTGCCGAGATAGACGAATAAAAAGGAGGAAGAAATATGGGAGAAAACGAATATGCGGAAATAAGGGAACGTCTTTCGGGCGTTGAGGCGTCGCTGAAATCGGCGCACCACAGGCTTGACAACTATGAATACATAATAAAAAGCGTACACGAAATGACGGTAAAGCTTAAATTCATGACGGAAAGGCTCGACGAGCTTATTATGCGTGTAGGCGCTATTGAACAAAAGCCCGCAAAGCACTGGGATACACTTGTTTCGGGCATTCTCGGAGCCGCTGCGGGCGGCGTCGGCGGAGCGCTTATTGCGTTCCTGGCAAGGTGAGGTGCAAATATGAGCGTAATTGAGATTATAATGCTCTCGATAGGGTGCATTTCTGCGGCGGCGGTATTCATTCTCCTCGCAGTCAACAAAAAATCCGCTGTAAAGCAATGGCTGATATGGGCTGTATCAGAGGCGGAAAAGGCTTTAGGCAGCGGCACGGGACAGCTAAAGCTCCGAAAAGTGTACGATATGTTTACGGATAAGTTCAGAGTGATTTCACTCGCTGTGCCATTTGCTGCATTTTCAGCATGGGTCGATTCGGCGCTGGAAGTTATGCGTGATATGCTCGTAACAAATTCGGCGGTTGCGGAATATATTGCAAAAGGGGAATGAAAATGGAAGAAATAAAGGTTATAGACATTTCGTATGCACAGCCGAAGGTAGATTTCGCAAAAGTCCGTGAGGACGGCGTCAAGGCGGTAATAATCCGCACCGGCTACCTCGGAAAAACGGACACGATGTTCGACAGCCATATGAAAGGTGCAATAGAAGCGGGACTTGACATCGGCGTTTATACCTACATCTTGTCGGAAAACGCCGCACAGGCAATTACCGAGGCAAAAGAAACCGTAAAGCGTCTCGAAAAATACAAGGGATTTGTGAATTATCCCGTGTACTGCGACATGGAGGCGGAGAAATTCTACTCGGACAAATTCAGCAAGGCAAGCAGAACGGGAATTATCCGCACGTTCTGTTCCGAAATCCAAAAGGCGGGATACTATGCGGCGATTTACACCAATCCGTCGTGGCTGGAAGAATGGACGGACAAAGCGAAGCTCCTGCCCGAATACGACCTGTGGCTGGCCGCATGGACCAACAGTCCTGCAAAACCCACAAAGTACAGCTACGGTCAGAAAATGTGGCAATGGGGCACAGGCAGAGTGAACGGCATTAACGGCGCAGTTGACGGCGACCTGTGCTACGTCGATTATCCGTCGGAAATCAGAAAAGCGGGGCTTAATTACCTGCCCGCAGAGGAGAAAAAATACATCCTGACGGCAGTGAAAACCGTTCCCGAATCCATGCTTTCGGAAGAAATCAAAACGCTTGAAAAAAATGGTTTCAGCGTGAGCGTCAAAAGCGGAAAATAAAGCCAATACTCCCTTAAACTGACGTTTCTGGGAGTATTTTTTTTAGTGCATATATCTATTGTTTCAACAGAAAAAAACAACGTATATTGTAAGAAATGCAAAAAAACAGTCAAACACGTTTTTTGTCGTACAAACCCTTGAAAAGCCGCTTGAAATATGCTATAATTTGCTCGTACGGCGGCAAGTGTCCGCTGTAAAACAGTGTAAGAACAAAGAAAACAAGAGAAAGGAAAAAATATGACCTTATTCGATGTATTGACTATGATCGGCGGTTTATGTCTGTTCCTGTTCGGTATGAACGCAATGGGTCAGGCTCTCGAACGCCGTGCAGGCGGAAAACTCCGTTCCATACTCGGAAAGCTCACCAAAAACAAAGCGGCGGGATTTTTTACAGGTATGGGCGTTACTGCAATTATCCAGAGCTCGTCTGCTACAACGGTTATGGTTGTCGGATTCGTAAACTCGGGCATTATGACCCTCCGTCAGGCTATCAGCGTTATTATGGGCGCTAACGTCGGAACGACAGTAACGGCGTGGATTCTGAGCCTCGGCGGCATTCAGAGCGACAACTTCGTTTTACAGCTCCTCAAGCCTACATCATTTACCCCGATTCTTGCGGTTATCGGTATCGTATTCTACATGTTCTGCAAAAGCAGCAAGAAAAACGATACGGGTATGATTCTTCTCGGATTTGCTACACTTATGTTCGGTATGGACACAATGTCAGGCGCCGTTTCGGGACTTGCTGACGTGCCCGAATTTACAAGCCTGTTTACAATGTTCCAGAATCCCGTGCTCGGCGTGCTCGCAGGCGCACTCCTCACGGCAATTATCCAGTCCAGCTCGGCGTCGGTAGGTATTCTTCAGGCGCTTGCGGTAACGGGTGCCGTTACATACGGTGCCGCTATCCCGATTATCATGGGTCAGAACATCGGTACATGTATCACTGCCATTCTTTCGTCCGTCGGCGCAAACAAGAACGCAAAGCGTGCGGCGCTCGTGCACCTCTCCTTTAACGTAATCGGTACGCTTGCATGGCTCATGGTATTCTGCGCAGTGACCGCATTCATTGATATTCCGCTTATGGGCGAAGTGGCGTCTCTCCCCGGAATAGCAATTTCACACTCTGCGTTCAACATTCTTTGTACCATATTGCTTCTCCCGATGGCAGGTATTCTTGAAAAACTTGCCCTCAAGCTTATTCCCGACGCTAAATTCGACGAGGAAACAGCAACTCTCGACGAACGTCTCCTCGCAACTCCTCCGATTGCGCTTGAACGCTGCAAATCGGTTGTCACAGAAATGGGCGATATTACTATGAGCGCCCTGAAATCAAGTATTGATGTACTCAACAATTTTGACACAGATACAACACAGGTTATCCGTGACCTTGAGGACAAAACCGACCGCTATGAGGACATGATAAGCTCCTACCTTATCAAGCTCAGCGGACATCATCAGTTAAGCGCCTCGGACGCACTTGAAACAACAAAAATGCTCAAGATGATAGGCGACTTCGAAAGAATTTCCGACCACAGCGTAAATATCGTTGAGTCTGCGGAGGAAATGAACGCAAAGGACATCGTATTCTCCCCCGCCGCCAAGGAAGAGCTTGGCATTCTCACGAATGCAGTTATCGAAATCGTAACTCTCGCTCAAAATGCATTCCACTCCAACGAGCTTGAAGCAGCTCTCAAAATTGAGCCCCTTGAACAGGTTATCGACGACCTCAAGGAAGAGCTCCGCTCCAGTCATATCAAGCGCCTCCAGCAGAACGAATGCTCCGTTGAGGCAGGCTTTGTGTGGTCAGACCTGCTCAATAACCTTGAACGTGTTTCGGACCATTGCTCGAACATTGCAGGCTGTATAATCGAATCGGCAAGCAGTCAGCAGCTTACAGCGCCCGACGGTCTCCGTGACATCAGATACGACAGTGCAGAATATTTTGACGCATACAAAAAGTATCTCGCCATATATTCCGTAAAAAAGTAATATAACAAAAAGTGCCGCACCTTGGTCAGGTGCGGCGCTTTTGCCGTGCAGGCAAAGCCCGCCGCAGAGCAGTACGTCAGTTATGCGTGCAGCATAAATATAACCGAAAGCAGCTTATTTACATGTAACGCAAACGTATCTTTTGTATTGTATTTTTGCACAACGATATGTAAATAATATGTCGCATTTTATCGCATAATATAGCAAAATATCTATTTTTTATTCGTTTGTTCAAAAATATAATTATTAAATGAAACTTTTAGTGCATTATTCCGATTTATTTTTTTCACAGCTTTTTCGTTGACATTCATCTGTAAAAGTGATAAACTTATTGTAGTATGGATAGATGAAAAAAGATGATAAATAACAAGGGTGTGTAATTATGGCCAATGAATTATTCAACGGTAATTTCCGCAGTTTTTTCTCAACTCTCGACGAACAAAGCAAGGACATGTCTGTTTTTCCGCAGGCAATAAGCGAATCCGTAAAAGCGGTCGCAGAGGACGCACACATAGGAAGATTCTATACTTCGTTCAGAATTCCTCAGCCGCCTACGGATGATTCAACCAACGGAGAGGCCGTTATGTACCTTTCCCCCGAGGGCTTCGAAGAAAAAGCGGAAGTGTTCGATTTTTCCACAGGTGACGGCGGACGTACGATTTTTACCGTCAACCCCGTCAAGGGTTACGAATGGTCGGAGGAAGAAAAAGATACTATCAGATTTTTGTGCCGCACAATTTTTATTTTCGGCAGCAGGACAAGACTCTCCTCTATCGCTCATAAATCGGTCTATTACGATATACCCATGGGGCTTCTCAACTCGTCAGGCTTTATCGCCGAGGGCATGAAGCTTTTTAACAGAAAAGAGCTTCATAACTACACGGGAATGTACGCCAACATAAAGAACTTCAAATTTATCAATACACACCTCGGCTCAAGACATGGCGACGAGGCGCTTATCGCATATTCCGCCGCACTTAAAAAGGCAATGGACGGCAAAGGCGTTGTCGCACGTCTCGGCGGAGATAATTTCGCATTCCTCGTAAAAAAGGAATACAGGGACGAAATCCTCGATTTTCTTTCGTGCGTGCAGATAACACTCAGCATAGGCTTTATGGACACAAGCTATAACATGTCCGCAAGAGTCGGAGTTTATGAAATTATGCCCGGAGATAACATGGGCCTTATTATGAACTGCGTAACCTCCGCAATAAATGCGGCTAAATTCAGCATAACAAACGACGTCGTAATACTCAACAGCGACAATATGAAACGAATAATCCACGAGCAGGCTGTGAACTCCGCCTTCCCCGGCGCAGTCGAAAACAAGGAGTTCGTCGTTCACTACCAGCCGAAGGTAAATCTCAGGGAAAGCAGACTGTGCGGCTGTGAGGCGCTCGTGCGCTGGATGAAGGACGGCTCGCTAATTCCGCCGAAGGACTTTATTCCCATACTCGAACGAAACGGCTGTATATGCACGCTTGACTTCTACGTCCTCGAAAGAGTTTGCATGGACATAAACAGCTGGCTCCAAAAAGGTCTTGAGCCCGTCACAGTTTCGGTCAATTTCTCAAAAACTCACCTGTGCAACCCAAACATCGCCGAGGATATTATGGCGATAATCAATAAGCACGGAATAGACAGCAAGTACATAGAAATCGAAATGACGGAAATGTCGGACTACAACGACTACGAGGTCTTTAAGTCGCTTGTAACGAAGATGAAAGAAAACGGAATCATCACTTCAATCGACGACTTCGGCACAGGCTATTCCTCGCTCAATCTCCTCACGGACTTCAATTTCGACATTGTAAAGCTTGATAAATCCTTCCTTGACAATGTGGTCAAGAATCACAGCATAACCGATGAAATCGTTATACGCAATATCGTGCGCATGATAAAGGAGCTGAATATGAAGGCTATTGCCGAGGGTGTTGAAACCGTCGAACAGGCAAAGCTCCTCAAGGACCTCGACTGCACTATGGTGCAGGGCTTCCTCTACGACCGACCGCTTTGTATAGAGGAATTTGAAAAGCGTCTGAAAAACAAGGAATACGAGCGCATCGTATAATGCTCGTATGTTTATTGCAATCCGACGGCCGCATAAAAATATTAAAAGCCACTTTTGAT
>JAZNLN010000136.1:0-9739 GCA_045579125.1 Ruminiclostridium sp. | reverse complement strand
GCGCACATAACGGGAGGACGTACGGGTACATTTTCTCCGAACTCAACGTACTCGGTCTTTTCGCCGAGGATTTTTTCACGGAGATATGTCTGCGAATATTCGCCGATAAACGTAAACAGGCTCTTTCCTATGGGGTCGAGGCCTATCTTGCGGCAGTGTGTTTCGATAACGTCGTCAAGCTCCTCAACAACGTACAGCTTTTTCACCTTTGCCGCAAAATCCTTTATGAGCTTAACGGGCAGGGGGTGCACCATGCCGAGCTTCAGATAGCTTGCCTTTTCGCCGAGCGCTTCTCTTGCGTACTGATAAGCGGCGCCGTTCGATATTATGCCGATTTCGTCGCTGAACATTTCAACTCTGTTGAGCGGGCTTGTTTCGGCGTATTCGGTAAGCTTTGCCATTCTTTCTTCAACAAAGACATGTCTGCCCTTTGCGTTTGCGGGCATCATTACATATTTCTGCGGATTTTTCGTGTATTCCTTCTTGTGTTCGGTTCTGGGCTGTTCTTCGACTGCGCTCTGCGAGTGAGCCACTCTTGTCGAAAGACGGAGAAGGACGGGAGTATCGAACTGTTCGGAGATTTCAAATGCGAGCTTTGTGAACTCCTTGCATTCGCCCGAATCCGAAGGCTCAACCATGGGGATTTTCGAGCCTATTGCGTGATTTCTGGAGTCCTGTTCGTTCTGGGAGGAGTGCATTCCCTGATCGTCCGCAACCGCAACGACAAGACCGCCGTTTACGCCCGTGTAGGACGCAGTGTAAAGCGGGTCGGCAGCTACGTTGAGGCCGACGTGCTTCATAGCGCAGAACGCTCTTGCGCCGGCGATAGACGCACCGATCGCAACCTCGCAGGCAACCTTTTCATTGGGTGCCCATTCGCTGTACATTTCCTCCTTGCTGTATGTGGAGGCGAACTCGGTTATTTCTGTACTCGGCGTGCCGGGATAGCTTGAAACGACGCCTACGCCCGCTTCGTAAAGTCCTCGTGCAACCGCCTGATTGCCAAGCATTAACTTTTTCATATCTGTACCTTTCGTCGAAATAGTATTTGATAATGACGTTTAAAAATCCTTCGGAATTTATCGCATTTTATCATTTTCAATTATACCACATTCCGACATTTATTGCAACATTTATTTTTCGGCTCACGCCGTTATCCGATTTTCACGCCGCTGAAATAATACCGCAGTATATCCTCCGCCGCAAATCCTTTTTTTGCCAGTGCCTCCGCTCCGTACTGCGAAAGGCCTGCGCCGTGTCCGTAGCCTGCGGTCGTAAAGGTGAAAATCCCGCTTGAATAGCTTATGTCGAACGCAGTCGAGCGCAGACCGAATATCCGCCACATATCCCCGCCCGACAGCCGCAGTCCGCCCAGCCGTACCGAGCGCACATAACCGTTTTCGTCACGCTCGGTTTCGCTGAACCATTTTGCGAAATCCACAGGCACGTCTGCGTCGGGGTAAGCGGCAATGAGCTTTTGCCGCACGACCTCCTCGGTCATTTCGTTTTTGCAGATAAAGTTTATGTACTCCTTGTCCCACGGGCTTGCCGCAGGCTGAAGATACGGCAGGGAAAAGCCCCACACTGTGTCCGCCGTGCAGGTAACGCCTGCGGAAACCGAGTGGTACACCGAGTAAATCGGCTCGCCGTGATAGGTCAGTATGTGCGCCGCTCCGAAATCTGCGGCGGCGTTGATATTGTCTATGTATAGGTCGTAATCTGTACCGTAAAGGGCTCTTGCCTCCGCCTCGGAAAAGTAAGGCTGGCACAGAGAGGGGCTGTCGGAGATGTCCGCTCCCTCAACCTGCTTTACGTCCGCTTTTTCGTTTTCGCTGATAAACCGCAGGGCGTAGGTGTAGGCGCATACAGCCTGCGCCTTCAGCGCCTCGGGGCTGTAATTTATCGGAATCTGCGCCAGCAGACAGCCCTTGACGTAATCCCTTGCCGACAGGGTCACGACCTCGTTTGTCTGCGTCCGCAGCAGATTTATCTCCGCACGCTTGTCCGTATTTCCGCCGAAAAAGGCGTAAATCTGCGGTGCGGCGAGCAGCAGTGCCGTAAACATGGCGAGGATAGCGATTAAACTTCTTTTTTTCATTTTTCACAGCCCTTTCCGCAGACATGTCCGTCTGCATAAAAAATGTTGACTTGACGCTCGTTTTGTACTATAATATAAGTTGACATGCTTAAAATCAGCGGTGTGTTGAATTATATGCGCCGATAAAAAGAAATAAAACCATGATATGTGCGGAACGAAAGGACGGTTTTTTATGAAAAACAGCGTAATTGGACTTATTGTTGCGGCGGCTGCGGCTATTGCGGCGATTGTCGTAAGATTTTTGCAGTATGCGTCGGTTATCGACTATTCGACGGGATTTTTTGTCGAGGGCAGCGGAATTGCGGGAGATATTATCTATATCATTTTCGCCGCAGCGTTCGTGCTCGGAATAGCGGCGGCGGTTATCGACAGCAAAAAGAAAAGCAAGGCGTTCACCAAAAAGGCGTCGGACCTCTCCGCAGGCTCCACGCTTGCTGTCGGAGCGGCATACATCGTCGGAGGGGTTATGTTCGCCCTTTCCGCATACCACGCTCTTGACGACGGCGGCTTCCAGCTTATTTCGATGGCAATTCTTGCGGTTTCCGCTCTCGTAATCGGCTTTATTCTTCTTTCGAACAAGAAAATACCGCCCTACACGGGCTATCTTCAGCTTATTCCCACGGTAACGCTTACCGTGCATGCGGCGATGTACTTCGTTTCGGACCTTGTAATCAAGCGCATTTCCGACGAGCTTATTCCCATGCTTGCCGACGTTGCGATGGTGCTTTTATTCCTCAGCTTCGGCAGATTCCTTTCCGACAGCGAATCGAAAATGACGAGAGGAAAGACGGTCGTATACGCAGTCACGGAGCTTTCGCTTGCGGGTTCTGTAACGGTCGGCAAGACGCTTGCAACGCTTTTCGGCGGCGACGCTGTAAAGGGAATGTCTGCGGTAAGCTGTGAGTATATCGGCACGCTCATCATTGCGGCGGCGATACTTTACGTTCTCTACTCCGCAAAAACAGCGGCGGACGACGAGAAAAAGGAAGAACCAAAACCCTCGGAGATACCGCAGGAGCAGAAAGCGCAGTAATCGGCTGCACGCCGAAAGCAAGGGAGTGAAAACGGTGAAAGGAAGTATACGCATTGCGGCGGCGGCAGTTCTCGGCGCCGTTTTTACGGGACTTTGCGGATGCTCGCTGAGCTCCGTGGAGGAGCTGCTTGAGCCGCCCAAGCTGTCGGAGGAGCATAACGAAATATATCAGGCTGTCCTTAACGTAATGGGTAAGGACATATCGCTGAAATACCCGAAAAGCGGCGAATACCGAAGCGCCTTTGTAGTGACCGACGTTGACGACGAGGAAACGGACGAGGCTATGGTTTTCTATAACGCCAAGGGCTCCTCGGGCGATACGTCGCTCCGGATAAACTTTCTGGACCGAAAGGACGGAAAATGGGTTTCCGTCTACGATATAGCCGCCCTCGGCTCGGAGGTTGAAAGCGTAAAGCTTGACAATCTCGGCGACGGCGCAAAAAGTATTATAATAACATACTCCGCTCTCGGCTCGTCAAGCAGGGCGGTGAGCGTGCTTAAATTTACCGACGGCACGCCTGCCGAGGCGTACAGGGGTAATTACTCGTATCTTGATTTTACCGACGTCAACGGCGACGGCGGAAAGGAAATGCTCGTCGTTGCCTACGACAGTGCCGCCGAGCTTTCGCTGATGTCGCTGCTCGGCTGGAAGGACGGGGCATTCGTAACGCACAGCAGTACGCTGATGACGATGGGAAACGTTGAAATTTCAAAAACCGTTTTCGGCGGGATAAACGAAAAAGAAAAGGGAATATTCGTCGATTACTATGCGGGGGATTCTGCGTACGGAACAGAGGTTGTCCTGCTCCGTGGGCTCAACATGTCCGTTGTGACGCCCGCCGTTCCGCTCCGCCGCAGAAACAACGCATACACTCCCGTCGCAAACTGCATGGACATCGACGGCGACGGAACGATAGAGATACCGACGACCTACGTTCTGCGTGGCTACGAGGAGCTTACAAAGCCCGAACAGCTGTGCGGCTTTGCGTGGCTCGGAATTTCGCCGCAGGGACAGACCCGGCGCAGGGCGAATATGTTTATAAGCCCGAAATATGATTTCTATATCAATATCCCCAGCCGATGGGAAGGACTTGTAACAGCTACGTCGGCGGCGGACGGAGAAATAATATTCTGGAAGGCGGCGCCTGCTCTGAACAGTCTTGAAACACAGCTGCTTTCGATAAAGACCGTCCCGAACAGCGAGCCCGCTCCCGACGGATACACGTTCTTCAGCAGGACAAACTCCGTTTCGTGCTATACGAAATCCGATGCGGGCGCAGACTCCCTCGTGCTTACGGAGTCAGAGCTGCACGACTGTCTGAAACCGCTCAGCGGCTCGCATTATTAAATCTGAAAGGAAAAGAAAATGAGTATAAAACGTATTCTTGTGTGCGAGGACGAGGACGCAATCCGTGACTTCGTGGTGATACATCTTAAAAGAGCGGGCTACGACGTGGTAGACGTGAACTGCGGCGAGCGTGCGACCGAGGTGTGGGAGGAGTACGGCGGAGAGTTCGACGTCGCTCTGCTTGATATAATGATGCCGGGCATGGACGGTTTTGCGCTGTGCAAATGGCTCCGTGAAAAGAGCTCCACGCTCGGGATAATAATGCTTTCCGCAAAATCGCAGGAAATGGACAAGGTGAACTGCCTTATGATAGGGGCGGACGACTATGTGACAAAGCCGTTTTCGCCGTCCGAGCTCGTGGCGAGAGTTGACGCTATTTACCGCAGAGTCAGCATTTCACAGCCCGTCAGAGCGTCAAGAGCCGAGGTTTCGGCGGGGCCGTTCGTTATCGACACGAAAAGCCGTACAATCTCCAAGGACGGCAAGCTTATCGACCTGACGCAGGTTGAATACCACATTCTTGAGTATTTCATATCCAACGCAAACACGGCGCTTGACCGACAGACCATTCTCCGACACATATGGGGCGACGCATATTTCGGCGACGACAAAATCGTTGACGTGAACATAAGAAGACTTCGCATGAAAATAGAGGAGGACCCCTCAAACCCCGAGTATATCCAGACGATATGGGGCTACGGCTACAAGTGGACGATTGATTAAAACGAAAGGAGCGGAGGTATGGCTGTAAGGAAAAGTATAACCAGCCGCTGGTTTGTAAACAGCTTCAGCGTGGTTATAGCGGTTCTTATTATTATGGACATCGTCTTGTTCTTTGTTATAAAGCAGTCGTACTACACCGCCGTTTCGCAGTATATACAGACCGAGGCGAACATTGTTTCGGGCGTGCTTTCGAGGTATTTTGAGGACGCAGGCACCGATTACAGCGCAGAAATACGGATGTCCGTCGAGGAGTTTGAAAAAAAGGACCATGCCGAGCTTATGGCGATAAACCGCAGCGGACAGGTCGTAATTTCAAGCAGCGGCTTTACCCCCGAGGATAACTACGATATGCCCGACTACACGTCGGCGCTTGAATCTCCCGACGGGATAGGGCTGTATTCGGGCAAGCAGAAAAACGGCGACGGCTATATGGCGGTTTCGGTAAAAATAGGAACGGAGAAATCCGCATACAGCGCCATAAGGATAATAACCTCGCTTGAAAAGGTGGACTCGCAGATTATGACCATTACTTTCGGGGTGGGCATAATGAGTCTTGCGATACTGCTTTTGCTGCTTATGCTGGGAATGTATTTCGTGAAATCCATCGCCATGCCGATAAAGCAGGTAAGCCAGACCGCAAGAAAGCTTGCGCAGGGCGATTTTTCGACACGGCTTACGCCGAAAAACGACGACGAGGTAGGCGAGCTCTGCCGTGTGTTCAATTACATGGCGGACGAGCTTGAAAACTCCGAGCAGATAAAAAATGAGTTCATTTCCTCCGTTTCGCACGAGCTTCGGACGCCGCTGACGGCAATCAAGGGCTGGAGCGAAACTATCCTGGAAATCCCGAACAGGGAAACAATACAAAAGGGCATGAAGGTTATCTCGGCGGAAACCGAGCGGCTTTCGGCTATGGTTGAGGAGCTGCTTGACTTTTCACGGCTCCAGAACGGCGGTTTAAAGCTCCAGAAAACAAATATGGACATTCTCGCCGAGGTTGCCGACGCCGTTCTTATCTATGCGGAGCGGGCAAGACAGGACGGTCTTGTAATCAATTATAACGAGCCCGACGATATAGTGATGGTGTTCGGGGACAAGAACCGCATACGCCAGGTATTTATCAATATAATCGACAACGCAATAAAGTACAGCAAGGAGCACGGAATAATAAACATCGACGTCGATATATCGGCGGAAAAGGTGACGATTTCGATACAGGACGGCGGCTGCGGCATTTCCGCAGAGGACCTCCCGAAGATAAAAAAGCGTTTCTACAAGGCGAACAATACCGTGAGGGGCTCGGGTATCGGGCTTGCGGTTGCCGACGAGATTGTGGCAATGCACGGCGGTACACTGGATATAGCCAGCGAGCAGGGCAGCGGCACGACCGTAACGATAACGCTTCCGAGAATACAGAAAAAATCAGAATAAGGCAAAAAAAGAACAAAGCGAAAGGAACTGAAATGGCAAAGAAAAACGACACTCTGCACAGGACCAAAATCGGCGGACAGGCGCTGATTGAGGGTATAATGATGAGAGGCGTGGGCAGGGCGGCTATGGCTGTCCGCAAAAAGGACGGCTCAATCGAGGTCGAGGAATGGGACATCAAGTCGGGCAAGTGGTATCAGAAATGCCCCTTTATCCGAGGCAGCTTCAACTTTGTGCTCCAGATGATGGACGGCTACAAATATATGACAAAATCCGCCGAAATGTCGGGCATGCTTGACGACGAAGAGGGCGAGGAAATGACAAAGTTCGAAAAATGGCTCACGGATAAGCTTGGCGACAAGCTGACCGATGTAATCATGGGAATTGCGATTGTAATTGCGATTGTGCTGATGATAGGCATGTTTTTCCTGCTCCCGACATGGATTTTCGACGGAATACAGTACCTTTGCAGCGGAACTGACATCACTGCTTACAGGTCGCTCGTCGAGGGCATACTGAAAATGGCGCTGTTTGTGCTGTACCTGTGGATAACTTCGAAAAGCAAGGATATCCGCCGCACATACGAATATCACGGCGCAGAGCATAAAACTATTTTCTGCTACGAATCGGGCAAGGAGCTGACGGTCGAAAACGTAAAGGGCTTCAAACGTTTTCACCCCCGCTGCGGCACGAGCTTTGTGTTCCTGACGCTTGCGATAAGCATTCTGGTGTATTCGATAGTTCCGATAAACAACGAAATGTTCATTCAGTGGTTCGGCGTGGATAATCTGATAGCAGGTTTTATCCGTGTGGCGTGCAAGCTGCTGCTGCTCCCCGTTATCGTCGGCATTTCTTACGAGATGATAAAGATTGCGGGAAGGTACGACAATATTGTAACGAAAATCATTTCCGCTCCCGGTCTTGCGCTCCAGCGGCTCACCACCAAGGAACCCGACGCCTCGCAGATTGAGGTTGCTATTGCGGCGATAAAGCCCGTTCTGCCGGAAGACAAGGAGAGCGACAAATGGTAATCGCCGACTGCCGCAGGGCGATTATCAGCGTGCTGTCGGAATCCGAAGTTTTCAGTCCCTCCTTCGAGGCCGACGAGATAATAAAGGAAATCACAGGCAGAAACAGACCGATTTTTCCCGACACGGAGGTCACGGACGAGCAGTACGAAAAAATGCTGGATATAGCGGCAAAGAGAGCTGACGGAGTTCCGCTCCAGTATATTTTCGGAGAGTGGGAGTTTTACGGACTGCCGTTCAAGGTCGGAGAGGGAGTGCTTATCCCCCGGCCCGAAACAGAGCTTTTGGTGGACATTGCGCTTGAACACTGCGGCAGGAATTCGGCATTTCTGGATTTATGCAGCGGGAGCGGGTGCATTCCGATTGCGGTGAGCAAATGCTCAGGCTGTTCGGCTCACGCCGTGGAACTGTCCGAAAAGGCCTTTTCCTACCTTGAGGAGAATGTACGACTGAACGGCGCAGATGTAACCGCAGTGCTCGCAGACGCACTTGACGGCACGCTGTTTCCCGACAGGAAATTCGACGTTATAACCTCAAATCCGCCGTACCTGACAGCGGAGGAAATGCGTGAGCTGGAGGAGAACGTGCGGCATGAGCCCGAAATGGCGCTGTACGGGGGAGAGGACGGTCTGGATTTTTACCGCAGGCTGATACCGGCCTGGAAACCGCACCTCGCCGAAAATGGGATAATGGCGTTCGAGGTAGGCGACAAGCAGGCAGAGGCAGTTGCGGCGATAGCGGCGGAGAACGGCATGAAATCGGAAATAGTGCAGGATTTGCAGAAAATCGGGCGGGTTGTAATATGCGGGCAGGAATAATTCCGTGAAAAAGGGATATAATATACAAGAGCCGCATTTTGAGCGCATAAATATTCATCAAAAACGCCTATTTTAAAGAAAATTAAACAAAAATCAAAAAAAGCTTGACAAAGCAGTTTTTATGTGTTATACTATTATAGCACTCGGAAAGAGTGCCTATATCGCGGGATGGAGCAGCTCGGTAGCTCGTCGGGCTCATAACCCGAAGGTCGTCGGTTCGAATCCGGCTCCCGCAACCAATAAAATAAGGAACACCTTTGGTGTTCCTTATTTTTTGTTAAAAAAAGAAAATTAAACGAGGGTTATGAGCCCGAAGGCGAATAAACTGCTGAAACAGCGAGCGCCGCCTGAGGCGGGAGGAGCGAGATGTTTCAGGCGCAGCGGTCGGAAAAAACAAGGGAAAGCACGGAGTGCCCGCAGTTTTTTTCGGCACCGCAAGAGAAAGGTCGTCGGTTCGAATCCGGCTCCCGCAACCAATAAAAAAAGACTGACTATGGAATAGTCATTCTTTTTTATTTATACGAAGACGGTTCAGAATCTACAACCTTCAGTAGCATAAGGGCGACCGCATGCGGTTGCTGCTTGTCAGCAGAAATGTAAAAGCATGTAATCATCGTGGAAATTTAAGAGATTTCAGATAAACCGCTAAAAGTTCTAATGCTGTTTCCTTTTGCTGTACTGTGCATTTGTCGAGCTCGGCAAAGAGTTCAGCCTGCTTCGCCGAAAGGCTGGGGTTTTCTTCGGTCAGCACAACATCAGGCGTAATATGCAGTGCTTCACATATTTTCAGCACCGTTTCAATACGCATATTGACTGTTCCACGTTCAATATCTGCATAAGTTCTGTCGGATAAATTTGCCGCCTCAGCTACTTCACTTTGGGTAAGTCCCGCTTTTTTGCGGATGGTGAGCAGTTTGTTTCCTATGGCTCTGAAATCAAAAATAAGCATTTTAGTTCCTCCTATTAGTCCTATACAAGAATTATACTTCCTATTTTGCTTGACAAATAGGAAGTATAATAGTATAATTGTAGGAGGCATAGTTCCTAATTATGCAAATCATAGTTCTTAGGAGGGCAAATTTATGAAATCAAATAGACTTTTTGCATTGCTTTGTGCAACTGCGATGCTACTTTCATTTACTGCCTGTGACAGTAAAAAGAATGACGAGGATAAATCGTCCAGTAATGCAACAAGCAGTTCAGCAGAAACAACAGAAAAGCAGGATGCCGAGAGCAAAACAGATGCTCCAAAAGAGGAGGAAA
>JAZNLN010000135.1:0-10622 GCA_045579125.1 Ruminiclostridium sp. | reverse complement strand
CAATATTACAAATGCGCTTGAATGTACTGCGGATGAACTGCTTTTTGAACTGAACGAAAATTCGCAGAGCATAATTCATTCAAATATATCGGAAATTCTATCCAAATGCTCTGTGAACGAGCTTCATCTGATTTACGATACCATTAAAAACCTAAAAACCTCTCTTGATAAATACATGTAAAAATCCCACCATATCAGCTTTAAACTGAAACGGTGGGATTCATTTTTTCTTACTGTGTTCTATCTGTCAGACTGTCGTAAATCTGTCGTAAGTTATGCAATTCACCATTTGCAAACCGCATAACAGAAGCCTTTTACTTCTTCTCAGGCTTCATTGTGGGGAACAGCAGTACATCTCTAATCGACGCACTGTCGGTCAGGAGCATGACAAATCTGTCAAGACCCATGCCGAGGCCGCCCGTGGGAGGCAGACCGTATTCAAGCGCTGTGATAAAATCCTCGTCAACCTGTGCGTCGTTGCCGCCCTGCGCACGCTTCGCTGCAACCTGCTTTTCAAAACGTGCTCTCTGGTCGAGCGGGTCGTTAAGCTCGGAAAATGCGTTGCCGAATTCACAGCCGTTGATGAAATATTCAAAGCGCTCCGTGAATGCGGGGTCAGAGGGCTTTCTCTTTGCGAGAGGCGAATTTTCTACGGGATAATCGTAAATAATCGTCGGCTGAATGAGATTGTCCTCAACAAACGCCTCAAAGAACGCAATAAGAACGTCGCCCTTTGTTGCCGTCTTGCTTTCAAGCTCAACGTGCTTTTCCTTTGCCGCCGCTCTTGCCGCCTCGTCGTCTGCCCAGTCGTTGAAATCAACGCCTGCGTACTTCTTAACCGACTCAATCATTGTAAGTCTTTCCCAGGGCTTGCCTACCGCAATTTCCTTACCCTGATAGCTTACGGTATCCGTGCCGCAGATTTTAAGAGTAACCGTGCGGTACATATTTTCAATAAGGTCCATCATGCCGTAGTAATCGGTATATGCCTGGTACATTTCAATCGAGGTGAACTCGGGGTTGTGAGTTGCGTCCATACCCTCGTTTCTGAAAATACGTCCTACCTCGTATACTTTGTCAAAGCCGCCCACGATAAGGCGCTTTAAGTAAAGCTCCGTTTCAATACGGAGATACATGTCAATGTCGAGCGCATTGTGGTGGGTCACGAACGGACGTGCAGCCGCACCGATTTCAAGCGTGTGAAGTACAGGTGTATCAACCTCAAGATAGCCGAGATTGTCAAGGTAATTTCTTATTTCACGGAGGATAAGCGAACGTGTCACAAATGTATTCTTAACCTCGGGATTTGCGATAAGGTCAAGATAACGCTTGCGGTAGCGCTCCTCCTTGTCCTTTAAACCGTGCCACTTTTCGGGAAGCGGTAAAAGCGACTTGGAAAGCATTGTTATTTCCTTCGCATGAACGGAAATCTCGCCTCTTCTTGTTCTGAACACAAAGCCTGTAACGCCGACAATATCGCCTAAATCCCACTTCTTGAATTCCTTGAAGTTGTCCTCGCCGATTTCGTCTATGCGGACATAAACCTGCATTCTGTCGCTGCCGTCACGGATGTCGATAAAGTTTGCCTTACCCATGTCACGCCAGCTTGTGATACGGCCTGCGATGCTTACGGTTTTCTCCTCAAGCTCTTCGAAATTCTCACGAATTTCGGAGTTGAGATGCGTAACATCGTACTTTGTTATTTCATAAGGGTCCTTGCCCGCCGCCTTGAGCTCAGCAAGCTTGTCAAGTCTTACCTGATGCTGCTCGCTGATAGACTGTGCAAGCTGTTCCTCGGTAAGTTCTTCTGTAACGTTTGTTTCGTTTTCTGCCATTTTAACTGCGCCTTTCTGTATTACTTCATAATGTCGAGAATTTCAAACTTGAGTATGCCCACAGGAGCCTCAACATCAACGATTTCGCCCTTGCTGCGACCGATGATAGCCTTGCCGAGGGGAGATTCGTCGGAAATCTTGTGGTTATCCATGTCAACCTCTTTTGAGCCGACAATCAGAAATTCGATTTCTTCGTTTTCTTCAATATCCTTGACAAGAACACGGTTTCCGACAGCAACATGCTCGGTTGTAAGAGAATCTGCGTCGATAATCTTATAGTTTTTAAGCGTTGCTTCGATTTCCGCAATTCTTGCCTCAACGATACCCTGCTCGTTTTTAGCCTCGTCATATTCGGAGTTTTCCGACAAGTCACCGAACGAAAGAGCTACCTTGATTTTTTCCGCAACCTCACGTCTTTTTTCGGTTTTGAGGAACTCAAGCTCATCGGTAAGCTGTTTAAGACCTTCTTCTGTTAATACTGTCTGTTTTACCATGGTGTATATTTCCTTTCTGAATACAGGCTCACGCCTTTATTATGCTTTATTCTGCGACCGTCGTTTTTGAGAGGACAACCTCAAACGCTTTCAGGAGCTGGTTATCGGAAATCAGCTCGTAATCGGTCGGTGCAGTTTCTATTATTCCTGAAAGCTCTGCCGCATATTCAGGTTTTAATCCGTTATCCTCATACGTTTCTGCGGTAACGGGTATAATAGTCGCAATCGTAACAGCAACTGCGCTGCCGTCAGAGAACGGTTTAATTTCCTGTATGGTTGCATTTCCCGACGTAGCCGTGCCTACAAGCTCAACACTTCGCAGTCCTTTGAGTGCGGACGCAAAGAGCTCTGCGGGACCGTCTGTCGTTTCGTTAGCAAGAATAACCATAGGCAGCTCCACGCTGTCCTCGCTGACAAGCTGGACAAAGGTTTTAACCGACTCGTCCTTATATCTTGCCGAAGCGCCGACGCCCTCCGAAATCAGCTTGTCAAGCATGCCCTGAACGGAGTCGTACACTCCGCCGCTACAACTCCTTATATCAAATATAAATGCTGTTGCTTCTTTTGAAATCAGGTCGTCAACAGTCTCCGCAAACTGCTTTTCGGTAAGCATATTGAAAGCGGAAATTCTGACGTAGCCTATACCGTTTATAACCGAGCCGCTGACAGAAACAATGTCAAACGACGTTCTTTCAAGCGTGTACTCATTCTCAATACCGTCACGCTGTACCTTGATAACCGCCTTTGTTCCCTCGTCGCCGTCAAGCGTCGCCAGCGCCTTTGCCGCACCCGTTTCAAGTACGTTTGCGCTGTTTATTACGGTTATTACGTCGCCGTCTGCGATACCTGCCTCTGCGGCGGAGCTGTTTTCGTATACATGCGTAATCTTGATGTATCCGCTCTCGTCCGCCTGTGCGTCAAAGCCGAGCCCGATGAGCGTTCCCGAGGTTATCTGCGTGTATCTGTAATACTCCTGGGGGGTGTAATATTTCGCATATTTGTCCGAGAGGTTTGACATATAGCCGTTGATTATTCCCGTTACTACCTCGGTTTTATCGACCTCGCCGAGCGAATAGCTCCGCACATACGAGTCAACCTCCTGCAGCTTGGTATAAATCTCCTCTCGCTGCTGAACGCCTGCGATTTTCGTGTTATAGATGTCAAGCGAAACCGACATCGTTATAACAAACGTGATAGCACAGGCTATTGCGATAAGGCTGATTGTTATGCCTGCTGAAAACTTTTTGTTCATTATGTGAATTCCTTTCCGATGAGAGGATATGCCCTCCCAAAGGTAATTTATGTCATGCGGAAAACCGCACACTTATTAAACACCAAATCCGCCGTCGTGCAGACGGCGGCGGGTTTTATTCGTTTTACTTACGTCGGAAGATCAACATAGTCGAACGGATCCTTTCGTACACCGTCATGACGCACCTCAAAATGAAGATGCGGGCCTGTTGACCAGCCTGTTGAGCCGACCTTGCCTATAACCTGTCCCTGTGTTACAAAGTCGCCGACATTTACAGAAACCTCGCTGCAGTGACCGTACAGCGTGTGATAACCGCTGCCGTGGTCGATAACGATGTATTTGCCGTAGCTGTATCCCTGTATGTACGTCTGCTGTGCAACAATAACTTCGCCCGACTTTGAGGCGTAGATGTTGGAATTGTTTATCCCGCTGTCGCCGATATCGATACCGCTGTGGTTTCCCTTTCTCCAGTCATCATAACCGAAGTATGTGGAAATGTAACGGTATTTATAGTCAAGCGGCCAGAGCCATTCGCCGTTCTGATATGTTACGTTGTTGCTCGCCTGCTGCTGTGCAAGGCGGATTATCTCGTCAATCTGCTCCTCGTACGCCTTGATGTCGGCGGCGTTCGCTTTCATCGTCTGTTCGTACTGCTCCTGCTTCTGCTCGAAGCCTACGATAAGCGCACTGTAATTGTAATAGTTTGCGTTGTATTCATCGCTTAACGCCTTGCTGTCAGCGTACTGCTGCTGCAGCTCGGATTTCTGCATTTCAAGGTCAGCCTGCTCGCTCGCAAGCTTTATTTTTTTTGCGTCAAGCTCGTCTATATCCTGCTGGAGCGTTTTCTGGTCGTTTTCAAGCGTTTCAATATCGGACATAAGGTCGTTCATGAACTTCATATTCTGTTCGCCGATATTCTGAAGCAGCTCGGCACGCACAAGCAGGTCGTAGAAATCCGTAGAGCCCATGAGAACCGAAATTGCGTCGTAATTATCCGTTAAATACATGGCACGGATAATCTGACCGAACTTATATATATTCTCGCTGTTTTTCGCCTCAAGGGTAATTATGCGGCGTTCTTTGTCGGCAATTATTCTTTCGTTGTCAAGAATACTCTGCTCTATATCCGCAATATCTTGTTTCTTTTCTTCAATGTCAAGCTCTTTGTAGTAAATCTTGTTGTTGAGAAGGTCGATTTCCTCCTCCTGGTTTACGAGCAGGTCGAAGTAGTAGCCCTGAAGCTCAGTGCTTTCGGAAATTGAGGCGTCAAGCGACGCAATCTTTTCCTCAAGCTCCTTGTTCTTTTCGTTAAGCTTGTCAATTTTATCCTGAAGCTCCTGCGTTGTGGTTGCGCTTATGTCGGCAACCTGCGGCTGGGCGGATATAATGCCGCCGAAAACAACCAACGAAAGAGCAAATGCTGTCGATTTGATTATTCGGGATATTGTATTTCTTTTCATTACCTTTCCTTTCGGACATACCAAAGCAATGCCGCCCGATGCACGGGCGGACCGGCTTAAACTTTCAAGTGCTTGCCCATGCTGAACACTGTTCCGAGAGCACCGAGAAGCGCTCCTGCGGCGCAGTTGAACGCAAGAACATACCACGTTACATCATCGAACGGGATAATATTTACCATGCCAAGCACCTGCCATATTGTAAGGTCCTCGGAGAAAATCTGAATAACTGCGTCGTATGTGAGCTTTGTCAGACCCCACGAAGCGACACCCGCAATAATACCGATAAACATTCCCTCGATAAAGAACGGAATTTTGATAAAGGCGTTTGTTGCGCCTACATATTTCATGATATTGATTTCCTTGCGGCGTGCGAAAACGCTTGTTCGTGTGGAGTTATACACGATAACAACGCACACTACGATAAGAGCCGCAAGAACTGCCGACGCAATAAGCGTGAGCGTCGTTCTTATGTCAACGAGGAAGTTCGCATAATCATAAGGAGCGCTGACCTGCACTACCTTTTCGATTGTCGAAAATTCGTTTACCGTGTTGTTGATTATTGTAAGGTCCTTGATTGTAACCCTGTATGTATGCGGCATGGGGTTATCCTCAAGATAGCTGAAAAGCGGCGCAAACTCGGACATTTCCTCCTGCTTGTCTGCCCACGCCTCCTCCTTGGAGTAGAAAACAACCTTTTCCGTATTTGGGTTGTTGTCAAGTGCGTCGTAGATATGAGCCTGCTCATTGTCGTTTATCGAACCCTCGACATACACGAGGATTTCGTTCTTCGCCTCAATGTTGTCCATGACGATACCCGTGTTTACCATAAGCAGCGTCGCAAGACCGATAAGCAGCAGGCTTACCATGAGGATACAGAAGCTCGCAAAGGACATGAGTCCGTTATGCCATATAGACGTTATACCCTGCTTGACAAGGTATGTAAAGTTACTGCCCTTCATCTTCGTCCACACCTCCGGAAATATAATCATCGAAGGCAACGGAGCCATCCTTCAGGCTTATTATTCTGCCGCCGAAATACTGCACAAGGTCGTGCTCGTGAGTAACCATGAGGACCGTCGTGCCGCAGCGGTTGATGTCCTTGAGCAGCTCAACGATTTCGTACGAGAGCTCGGGGTCGATGTTACCCGTAGGCTCGTCGGCGATGATAAGACCCGGGTCGCAGGCAAACGCTCTCGCAATGGCTACACGCTGCTGCTCGCCGCCCGAAAGCTGGCTGGGATAGCATTTAGCCTTGTCCCCGAGCTTAACGAGGTTAAGCACATACGGAACACGCTGTCTTATATACTTTTTCGAACGGTCGGTTACACGCAGAACAAATGCCACGTTTTCGTATACCGTAAGATTCGGGATAAGTCTGAAGTCCTGGAAAATCATGCCGATAGAGCGGCGGAAATAAGGGATTTTCCGTCTTTTCAGCTTGGAGAGATTGTAGCCGTTTACGAAAACACGTCCGTTTGTAGGCTGTATCTCCATCATCAGCAGCTTTAATAGCGTACTTTTACCTGCGCCGCTGCTGCCGACGATAAATACAAATTCACCGTCGTTGATGCGCAGATTTACTTCGTTCAGTGCGTCAACGCCGCCTTTTATACCGTCGTTGTAGTGCACGTCAACATTCTTTAATTCTACCATATACCAATCCTTTTTCTGTTCCGGCGCTGAATCAGAACTTTACGGGGTCAGCCGAAAGATATTTCTTGACCATAAGCGCAATTTTGAATATAATCGCATGGTCGAACTCACGCAGGTCAAGGCCTGTGAGCTTCTTTATTTTGTCAAGTCTGTACACGAGCGTATTTCTGTGTACGAACAGCTTTCTTGATGTCTCGGATACGTTGAGGTTGTTCTCGAAGAAACGCTGGATTGTGAACAGTGTTTCGTGGTCGAGGGACTCAATCGAACCCTTCTTGAATACTTCCTTGAGGAAGGTTTCGCAAAGAGTCGTGGGAAGGTGATAGATAAGTCTTGCGATACCGAGGTTGTCGTAGCTTACGATGGTCTTATCGGTGTCGAACACTTTACCTACCTCAAGCGCAATCTGCGCTTCCTTAAAGGAATGAGCAAGGTCCTTCACACCTACTACGGGAGTGCCTATGCCGACGTTTACTCTTGTGAAGAACTCTGTTGAAAGGGTATCGGAAATAGAACGTGCAAGCTTTTCAAGGTCCTTGACGTCCGTATTGTTCTTGATTTCCTTTACAAGCACGATGTCGCTTTCGGTGATGTTGAAAACGAAGTCCTTGTTCTTGTCGGGGAAGAGATTCTGAATAACGTCGTATGCCGATACGTCATTAGAGGATACAATGTTGATAAGGAACACAACCCGGCTGATGTCGGCGTTGAAATGGAGCTCTCTTGACTTTATGCTGATGTCTCCGGGGAGAACATTGTCAAGAATGATATTTTTAACAAAGTTGTTTCTGTCGTATTTTTCGTCATAATACTGCTTGATGCTTGAAAGGGAGATAGCAAGAATGGAGGCATACTTGCTCGCAATATCATCAGTTCCCTCTACGAATACCGCATAGTCGGGCTTTACATGAACACCGAAGGGCTTGTATGTGTATCCGTCACGGATGAAAACATCGTGCGAATCTCCGAGTTCGGTGGAGAAGAAGTCATTGCTCGTGCCGATTCTTGAAAGCTCGCTGCACGCTACAACCGTTGCATTTTCGTCGATAACACCGATAACTCGTCCGATGGTATCTCTCATCTGATGTACTACGCCTTGAAATAATCTGTTTGACATAACCGAATCCTCTTTTCTGTTAATTCACACAGCACGCTTGGTTGCTCTCCGCATAAAGCGGCGCGGGGCCGTCTGTGAGATAGCGCCGTTTGCGGGAGGGCATAGCTATCCGTGCCGTATTCGCACGTTTTTTCGCCGTACTCCGCCGCCTGAAACGGCTTGCGTCATATCCTTTTCGGTGCCTGATGCACCCTTACTTTATATTTTAATAGAAAGTCACGAAAAAATCAAGGGTTTTTTATGAAAAATGTAAATTTTTCTTTAATTTTTTTTGACATATTGCCAAATTTGCGATTTAGTGGTATAATATTTGCGAATGTTTATCAATGCGGGCAATAATATACAGCGTATGCGCCGTGCAGGCGCCCCTCGCAAAGAGTCCGCAAGGAAAGGAAACGGCAAAATGAGCGCAAAATCAAATAAATTCTATATCACTACCCCGATTTACTACCCGTCGGGCAACCCGCACATCGGCCACTGCTACACAACGGTAGCCTGCGATACGATTGCAAGATACAAGCGTATGCAGGGCAAGGAGGTAATGTTCCTCACAGGCACCGACGAGCACGGTCAGAAAATTGAGCAGAACGCCGCAAAGGCAGGCGTGACGCCGCAGGAATACGTTGACAAAATCGTAGAGAATTTCAAAAGACTCTGGTCTTTCATGAACATCAGCTACGACCGCTATATCCGCACTACCGACACAGCCCACATCAAGGGCGTTCAGTATATTTTCAAGAAAATGTACGACAGAGGCTACATCTACAAGGGCAGCTACGAGGGCAAGTACTGCACTCCCTGCGAGAGCTTCTGGACAGAAACACAGCTTGTGGACGGCAAGTGCCCCGACTGCGGGAGAGAGGTCGTTCCGACCAAGGAGGAGGCGTACTTCCTCAAGCTTTCAAGCTTTGCCGACAGAATTGAAAAAATCCTCACCGAAACGGATTATCTCCAGCCGAAAAACCGTGTAAACGAAATGGTAACCAGTTTCATCAAGCCCGGTCTTGAGGACCTGTGCATTTCCCGTACGAGCGTAAAATGGGGCGTTCCCGTCGGTTTCGACGACAAGCACACCGTTTATGTGTGGTTTGACGCTCTCTGCAACTATATCACTGCGCTCGGCTACGGAAACGATGAATACAATGACTTTGAAAAGTTCTGGGGCGCCGACCTGCATATGACCGCAAAGGAAATCGTGCGTTTCCATTCAATCGTATGGCTCGCAATGCTCATGGCGCTTGATATTCCCCTGCCGAAAAAGCTTTACGGCCATGGCTGGATTAACTTCAACGGCGCAAAAATGAGCAAGTCCGTCGGCAATGTAGTTGACCCGTTTATTCTCGGCGAACGCTACGGTGTTGACGCTATACGCTATCATATTCTGCGTGAAATGCCTTTCGGGAACGACTTCAACTTTACCAACGAAAGCATGTTTACCCGCATAAACTCCGACCTCGCAAACGACCTCGGAAACCTTGTTTCAAGAACGGTTGCAATGGTTGACAAATATTTCGACGGCACACTCCCGACCGAACGCAAGGAGGAGCCGCTTGACAACGAGCTTATCTCAATGGCGTCACAGCTCAAGGATAAGGTTGACAAGCTTATCGACGAGCCGCAGTTAAGCCTGGCGCTTGCGGAAATATTCAAGGTTGTTTCAAGAGCCAACAAGTACATTGACGAAACAACCCCCTGGATTCTCGCCAAGGACAAGGAGAACAGCCCGAGACTTGCCTCCGTGCTTTACAATCTGCTTGAAACGGTCAGAATATGCTCTGTTCTTCTTTCTGCATTTATGCCGACCACAATGCCCAAGGTCTGGGAGCAGATAGGCGCATCCGAAGAAGAAACAGCGTATGAAAACTGCGGCAGATTCGGCGTGCTCCGTGCTGATATTACCGTGAAGAAGGGCGAGGTGCTCTTCCCGAGAATTGACATCGAAAAGGAACTCGAAGAACTTGCGGCACTCTCTGCACCAGCAGCTCCCGCCGTTAAGGAGGACGAAGACCTCGATAAGGCGAACATAATCGGAATCGAACAGTTCGCCGAAGTAAAGCTCCGCACAGGCGAAATCAAGTCCTGCGAAAAGGTAGCAAAATCCAAGAAGCTGCTGAAGCTCCGGATTGACGACGGCAGAGGCGGCAGACAGATTGTTTCGGGCATCGCTCCCTACTACCAGCCCGACGAGCTTGTCGGCAAGAAGATTATTTTTGTAGCAAATCTTGCGCCCGCAACACTCTGCGGTGAAAAGAGCGAGGGAATGATTCTTGCCGCAGACTGCGACGACACAGTAAAGGTAGTATTCCTCGACAGCGACACACCCAACGGCTCAACAGTAAGATAAAATAAAGCTCCGCAGTCAGAATGGAGTCCGGCAGTTCCGCCGCATGATAAGCAAGTGTCTTTTTGCGCTTTGATACATCATGACCGGAACTGCTTTACGGCTTCCAAACCATGAGTGCGGAGCTCGTTTTATAGTATCAATTCTTTTGTATGCGTGCAGTATAATGTGCTCATTGATAAACAAGAATATAATGGAGGAAATTATGATTACGGATTGTTATGATGTTAAAACAGAACCCATTATCAACCTTAAAGATTTTTATGGCGAGCCAAAGCATATTGTGGATGTATGTCTGATTATTTTTTCCATAGATATACACAATCATTTGCTTGATACTTATAAATGCGTAAAGATAGGGGTTCTGGGTTCTTGTAACGGAAATATCACTATCTATAAAATGAATTATAAAGGCAGAGATATTGCTTTTTATTTAACCGGCATAGGTTCAGCACTTGCATCAGCGTTTT
>JAZNLN010000134.1:0-7766 GCA_045579125.1 Ruminiclostridium sp. | reverse complement strand
TATAAACATTCCACAGGAGCATTTTACAGAAGGAAAATCGTACATTTCCATAATCCTTCTCGGTATGACGTCGGCAATGCTTTATAATGTCTGTGCAAGCGTTCTTCGTGCAATAGGCGACACAGTCAGACCGCTTATTTTTCTTGCCGTATCCGCAATACTAAACGTTCTGCTTGACCTGCTGTTTATAGGAATATTCAATTCCGGCGTTGAAGGTGCAGCCTATGCGACAGTTCTGTCACAGATAATTTCTGCAATACTTTGTTTTATATACATTATAAAGAAGTGCCCCTCCCTCCGCATCGACCGCAAACACCTCATGCCCTCAAAGGCTTTATCAAGGCAGCTATTCGGCAGCGGTCTTTCAATGGGAATGATGAACTCTCTTGTTACCCTCGGTACATTTATACTGCAAGGCGCAATAAATCAATTTGGCACAAATACAATCGTTGCTCACGGTGCAGCACGAAAAATACACAATCTCGCAACAACACCCTTCGGTGTATTCGGTATGACTATGGCGTCATACTGCAGTCAGAATTACGGAGCAAAAAAATACGACAGAATCAGAGCAGGATTGAAAACAGCAAATATATTCTGCGTATTCTGGAGCATATTTGTTTTGGTAATACTTCATTTATTCAGTCCGTTTTTAGCGCAGGCAGTTACCTCAACAGAAATACAGGAGGTTATCGACACAACCGCACGTTACCTGCGGATTAACTCATTATTTTACTTTGTAACTTCTCTTATTTCAACATACAGAAATGCTCTCCAAGGTATAGGCGACCATGTAACCCCGATTTTCTCAAGTTCGCTTGAACTTGTCGGAAAATACTTTGCCGCATCTCTTTTAGCTCCCGCAATAGGATATATGGGTATAATCCTTACCGAGCCTATCGTATGGATTATAATGGTTATACCGCTTATTATTCAGATATTCCGCAGTCCTGTATATAAAAACAATGAGAAATAGCACAAAACTCCCAAACAGCAGTTTGGGAGTTTATTTTTTTGAATTTATAACCGATTTGATGACTTCTGTGATAGCTTTTACCTTTTCATCCTCAAGCGGTGTCTTGGATTTGTATGTTTTTATAAAGTTGATAAGTTCTTCTTCGCCCTGAACAACGGTATTATTCTGATGAATATTAAGTTTAAGCTTTGTCAGAGGATTCGAAAAAACAACAACGCTGTCAAGCCATAAATCTATGCCCTGTGAATGGAGCATATTTTTGAGTATTTCTCTCTGACGATTAACCTGCTTAACGGGATTCATCATCTCCGACTGTGTATTTTTTCCGTCTTTGTAGTGCTTATGCTGAAACCACATTTCTTCACGGTCATCACCGCTGATTACGCCCGAGTGATTTTTCACCTCGACAAGTATCAGACCATCATTGCTTAAATAAATCATATCCGCTTCGGATCTGTTGCGTTTATATCTTAACGGAACATTGAAAAAAACAGCACTGTCGGAATCCTTGAGCTTTTTTGCAGCTTTCTGCAATGTATGCTCACCTTTTAAACCCGAAATCAGAACATTGTATCTCTGCGCAGAAACAAAATATGCAAAACCGCAGAAGATAATCGCCGCAATAAAAAAATAAGCGTAAATATACGACTGCGAATACTTATCATAATCCAGAAGAAAGAGTACGGCAAGCAAAAAAGGCATAAGAGCAAATACTATCTGAAAAACAAACAACAGAACAGTCTGCGCTTTATTCGGATTTTTCGCTTTATATATTTTCATCTCACCGCCTCCTTTCTTCGATTACAACACCAAAAACATTAAACATTAAATCTGAAAAGAACAATATCTCCGTCACGGAAAACATATTCCTTTCCTTCAAGACGCACAAGCCCCTTCTCCTTTGCTGCATTCATACTGCCGCAGCTGATAAGGTCATCATACGAAACAACCTCTGCTCTTATAAAGCCCTTTTCAAAATCAGTATGAATTTTGCCTGCCGCCTGCGGCGCCTTTGTGCCATTGGTAATTGTCCATGCACGCACTTCCTGCTGGCCTGCTGTAAGGAAAGAAATAAGACCAAGAAGACTGTAACCCTGACGGATAATTCTGTTAAGGCCTGATTCCTCAAGTCCGAGATCCGCAAGAAACATTTCCTTTTCTTCCTTTTCCATATCGGAAATTTCAGCCTCTATCTGCGCACAGATAGGCAATACCTCGCTATGCTCCGATTCAGCTATTTCACATACCGCCTTATACTCTGCGTTATTCTCGATATTATTTCTGAAATCGTCTTCGCTCAGATTGGCCGCATAAATGACAGGTTTATTCGAAAGCAGCGGAGAAGATTTGATTATCTCCTTTTCATCGTCCGAAAAATCAAACGAACGAGCGGATTTACCTTCCTCAAGATGAGCAAGCAGCTTTTCAAGGAAATCAATCTCCTTCTGAATTGACTTATCGCCCTTTACAAGCTTTTTAGCTCTGTCAATTCTACGCTGAACAATCTCCATATCGGAAAAAACAAGCTCAAGATTTATCGTTTCAATGTCACGAGCTGCTCCGATTTTACCGTCAACGTGGACAATATTATCATTTTCAAAGCAACGTACAACATGAACAATCGCATCAACCTCACGAATGTTTGCCAGGAACTTGTTTCCAAGACCTTCGCCCTTTGACGCACCCTTTACAAGTCCCGCAATATCTACAAATTCCAGCGTTGCGGGAGTAAACTTATCGGGATTATACATTTCAGCAAGCTTGTCAAGGCGGCTGTCGGGAACTGAAACTATACCAACATTGGGTTCAATGGTGCAGAAAGGGTAATTCGCAGATTCCGCACCTGCATTTGTAAGCGCATTGAAAAGCGTACTTTTGCCGACATTCGGCAAGCCAACCATTCCTAATTTCATTCTGTATTATCTCCTATTCAATCAATATGCCTTGCCCCAGCAAACCATATGCTTTGCAGGCTTTCCGCAGCATACGCACTTGTCGGAAATCTGTTTCTGCTCAAAAGGAATACATCGTGAGCCGACGCCAGTCTTTTCCTTTACAGCGTCCTCGCAGGCCTCATCGCCGCACCACATTGCATTTACAAATCCGTCGCCGTTCTTTTCAAGCATTTCCGTAATCTGCTCAAGACTTGTGCAGTCGTATGTTTTCTTCATATTATTCTCATATGCAATCCTGTATATATTTTTGCCGAATGCATCAAGAAGCTCTGCAACAGTTTCCTCAAGCTTATCAAGAGGAACGAATGTCTTTTCTCTTGTATCACGACGAACAAGTACGCACTGATTGTTTTCAATATCCTTAGGTCCGATTTCGAGACGAAGAGGCACACCCTTCATTTCGTATTCGGAGAACTTCCAGCCAGCGCTGTTATCCGAGTCATCAAGCTTTACTCTGAACTGCTTTGAAAGGCGTTCCTTAAGCTCTGCCGCCTTTTCAAGCACACCTTCCTTATGCTGTGCGATAGGAAGAATAACTACCTGAATCGGTGCAATAGCAGGAGGCAGAACAAGACCGTTATCATCTCCGTGCGACATAATAACAGCACCGATAAGTCTTGTTGTAACGCCCCACGACGTTTCATGAACATACTTGAGTGTATTATCCTTATCTGTGAACTGAATATCAAACGCTTTAGCAAAACCGTCGCCGAAATAGTGCGATGTACCCGCCTGCAACGCCTTGCCGTCATGCATAAGAGCCTCAATGCAGTATGTAGCTTCTGCGCCCGCAAACTTGTCGCTTTCTGTTTTCTTGCCCTTTACAACAGGCATGTTCAGATAATTTTCGCAGAAATCTGCATAAATATTCAGCATCTGCTCCGTTTCAAAAATCGCATCCTCGGCAGTAGCATGAACAGTGTGACCTTCCTGCCAGAGAAATTCTCTTGAACGGAGGAAAGGACGTGTAGTCTTTTCCCAACGCACTACCGAACACCACTGATTATACAGCTTGGGAAGATCACGGTATGAATGAACTATCTGCGCATAATGGTCGCAGAATAATGTTTCGGAGGTAGGACGAACACACAGACGTTCCTGGAGCTGTTCGCTTCCGCCGTATGTAACCCATGCAACCTCAGGCGCAAAGCCCTCTACATGATCCTTTTCCTTGTTGAGCAGGCTTTCGGGAATAAACATAGGCATATACACGTTTTCGTGGCCCGTCGCCTTGAACATCCCGTCTAAAATCTTCTGGATATTTTCCCAGATAGCATAACCGTACGGACGAATTATCATACAGCCCTTTACGCTTGAATAATCAATCAAATCTGCTTTCTTGACAATGTCCGTGTACCATTTTGCGAAATCAACCTCACGGGAAGTAATTTCGGTTACCATTTTTTTGTTGTCTGCCATATCAACCATCCTTTAAATAAAATAAATATCTTTTTTATTATATTACATTTCTTCCTTTTTTTCAAGGGAAAATATAATTTTTAAATTACAAATTCGCATTCGACGCCGTCATACAAATCCCGACCCTCGGTACAGGTATACTTTATATCTCTTACATATCGAAATCCGAGCTTATCAAGAACTCTTGCCGAGCGTATATTTTCTTTTGCATATTCCGCAGTAATTCTGCGGATGCCGAGTTTTTTTACCGCATAGTCTATAATTTTTGTCACAGCTTCGGTCGTATACCCCTTGCCCCACGCTTTACGGGACAAATTGTACGAAATCATGTGTTTCTGACTTTGTGCGTCAAAATATACAGCGGCCGTACCGATAAGCTTACCGCTTTCTTTTTCCTCAAAAACCCACCGATACCAGTCGTCGGACGAAATACGCTTAATTTCAAGCGCAATCCAATCCTCTGTTTCCGACGGCGACATATGAGCATCCCAGTACATGTACTTTGACACCTCCGGGTCGCAGGTCCATGAATTATAGACCATCTCTGCGTCTGCCGCACATACGGTCCTCAATATAAGCCGCTCTGTTTCAAGACGGGGTGTTTCCAAATTCATTCCCCCTATACTGTTATGTAATCTTTTATTGCCTTGAATTTCGATTCTCCTATGCCTTTGACCTCCATAATTTCGTCAATGCGCAGAAAATCTCCGTTTTCACTCCTGTAATCAATTATAGCCTGTGCCGTTACTTCTCCGATTCCATTAAGCGTCATCAATTCATTTTTGTCAGCTGTATTTATATTTATTAACGCAGCAGGCATATCCGAATCAGCCTCCGGCGTTCCCGCAGTGTTCTGAGGAGAACTTACAGATACTGCTGTTGTGATTTCTGTTATAGTGACATAACTTGCCTGTTTCTGTTCGTGAAGGTATATAAAAGAAACCGCACAAGCCGCAACAAAAAGTAATGCAAGGATAGCAAATCCTACTTTTTCTCTCACGAGTCAATAATCTCTCCGCTTATTTCATTATATTCAGCTCTTAATTTCTGAATCTGACCGAGAATTCTCATCGTAATTTTTCTCGGAGATACTCCCGACGCAAAAGCTATCAGTTTCATCTCATTTTCAGGAATAATAATAAGCTTTCCGTCGAACATTTTTTCTATTGCATATTCCGCCGCATCGGCCGCAGATAAACCATGATTACCGAAATCTGCACCCGAAATCTCGTTGAACTCAGTGTTTACAGGACCCGGGCAAAAAGCTCCGACGTATACATTTTTACCTGCACTGCGGAGTTCTTCGTAAATTGCCGATGTAAGCTGAAGAACATAATTTTTTGTTGCATAATATGTCGCCATATTGGGCCCGGGCATAAATCCCGCAACAGATGATACGTTAAGTATGAAGCCATAATCACGCTCTGTAAAATCACGGAGAAAAAGCTTTGTAAGAATGTGTAAAGCCTTAACATTTACGTCAATCATTTCAAGTTCTCTGTCAAGATCCGTTTCCCAGAACTTGCCGAACAAGCCAAAGCCTGCATTGTTTATAAGTAGGTCTATTCTTACAGCCGAAACTTCCTTATGCAATTCCATGCACGCATTCACATCGGATAAATCCTTACAGATAACCTTTACTCTTACGCCGTATTCGCTGACAATTTCCTTTTTCAGATTAAGCAATTTTTCCTTACGCCTGGCAACGAGAATCAAATTAAATCCTCTTTTGGCAAGAGATTTAGACATTTCAAGTCCGATTCCTGAACTTGCGCCTGTAATCAAAGCTATCATATTTACTTCCTTTCGGCATTTACAAATTTTCGTCCTTTATCAATTCAACCATTTTATAAAAGTCTTCCATGTAAGAAAGAGAGCCGCAGCTGTTTCTGTATTTGGCCGCATTTTTCATACCTTTAAGATACCATGCGCAATGCTTTCTCGATTCCTTCATTCCGATATATTCGCCTTTATCTTTAACAAGAAGACGTATATGTTCTTCCATTATAGCAAGCCGCTCGGAAAAATCAGGCTCCGCCTCATATGGTAATCCACTGAAATAACGGTCTATGTCCCGAAATATCCACGGTCTTCCGCAAGCGGCCCGACCTATCATAACAAGGTCGCATCCGGTCTGCTTATACATCTCGACGCAGTCTTCAACACTTTCGACATCGCCGTTTCCGATTACGGGTATATGAACAGCATTCTTTACATCGGCAATAATACTCCAGTCAGCCTTACCGCTGTACATCTGCGTTTTTGTACGACCGTGAACAGCAACAGCGGCCGCACCGTACTCCTGCGCAATACGGGCAATTTCAACTGCATTAACGCTGTTATCATCCCAACCCTTGCGTATCTTAACTGTTACGGGAATATCTGTTGCGGAAACTGCCGCCTCAACTATTTTCCCAAGCAGCATCGGGGATTTCATAAGTGCAGAACCCGCTCCGTTTCCCGCAACTTTCGGAACAGGACAACCGCAGTTAATATCTATTATATCGGGATTATACTTTTCGGCAATTTCAACCGCCTTTTTTATGTATTCAGGCTCACTTCCGAAAAGCTGAACAGCCATAGGTCTTTCATAATCATCAACTGTAAGCAAAGCGGCAGTTTTTTTATCGGAATAAACCAGTCCCTTACAGCTGGCCATTTCTCCGACAACATAAGCAGCGCCGTATTTTTTTGCCATAACACGGAACGCTTTATCCGCAACACTCGCCATAGGAGCAAGAGCCGCAGTTTTTTTTATTTTAACATTTCCGATGCTCACATACTCCATACTAATAACCTAACAACTTCCCTATTATTTGATTTGAAAGCAAAAAACCTTTCTCCGTCAGACAGATTATTTCGCTGTCGTAATTGATATACTCTTTCGGAATAAGAGGAAGACGGGAGATTACGTCTTTATCTATGCCAAATCTTTTAAGTGTTGAAACGCTTATGCCCGACTTCAACCGAAGCCCCAGCATAACATATTCCTCTGCACAATCTATTTTTTCATCTGTGATTAAAACTTTCTGCTGTTCGTTATCAATAAAACTCTGAACATTATACGCAGAATAAAACCGCTTTCCATTATAATACGAGTGTGCCGAACAGCCTATCCCTATATATTCCTCGCAATTCCAGTATTTCAGATTGTGCGAACTTTCAAAACCGTCAATGGCATAATTTGAAATCTCATAATGTGAATATCCTTTTTCAGCAAGTCTGTCAGAAACATAAATATACATTTTTTCGCACATTTCATCATCGGCAGGCTGCACATTATCTCTGCCAAACGGCGTATTTTCTTCAATTTTTAATAAATACGAAGAAATATGCGTGAGCGGAAGTGACATAAGAGAATCAATAGTATACGCCATGCTCTGCATTGTCTGATGCGGAATACCAAGCATTAAATC
>JAZNLN010000133.1:0-3099 GCA_045579125.1 Ruminiclostridium sp. | reverse complement strand
CATTTCCCACCGCCTCGCCGCACTCCACTATAAAAGCTCTCAAAATTTACGCCACTGCATACGAACGAGAAAAGACATTATAGGCTGGCATTTCTTGCCTCGTGCACAGGCATACGTTTGAGAGCGTCGAGCTTGTTTTCGTGCGCTCTTGTCTGTTTCGTGCGAGTTCAAAAATATTGCGGAGCAATATTTTTGCGTGTCTGAGCACGGACGGCAGTGCACGCATTCTAGTACTTGTGTTGTAAAGCTCCATGCAATGGTCGCCTTCTTTTCCATATTTCTTGGCGAAACAAGAAATATGGCGAGGGGTTTTGCTCGTTTTAAATTAAATATTGCTCAAATTGGGGGCGAGGAGCCCCCTTAACAAGCACAAAGACTAAATCCAAAGGACAAGACGATACAAATTGGCATTAGCGCTTTAAAGCTGCGCAGTTATTGCAACTAAAACCAAAAAGGGGGCATGGGGCTTATCCCCCCAAAAGTTCTCACCCCCCATTTCTTGACGTGACAAGAAATGGGGCGAGGGGCTTCGCTCGTTTTAAATTAAATATTGCTCAAATTGGGGGCGAGGAGCCCCTTTAACAAGCACAAAAACTAAATCCAAAGGACAAGACGATACAAATTGGCATTAGCACTTTAAAGCGACGCAGTTATTGCAACTAAAACCAAAAAGGGGTCTTTGGGGGAAATCTCCCCCAAAAATGCGCCTCTCCTCACGGCTTAATCCTCCATAACCTTATACATCCTGTCCTTGCTCACACGCAGATAATTACCCAGCGCTTCGTTGCCGCAGAAGAACGCAAAGCGGCAGTAGCGGCAAGGGGACGGCTTGTGTGCGCCGTCGGGATTTTCGTCGATAACGGGGATGGCGTCAACCGAGCCGTTTTTCAGCAGGCGGATTTCGCCGTCGATATAATCCTCGCAGTACTTTTTGAGCTTGCCGTATTCCTCCTGCGTGAGCACGGTGCCGCAGCCGATGTCGGGGAAGTTATTTTCAACTGCCAGTCCCGACGCCTGATACGCCTTTTTGCACCGCTTTTCAACAGAAGTCACCGTTTCAAGCATTTCCGAGGTCGTTTTTTCCTTGTCGATGGGCTTTGCGGAAATATAGCCTACGCCCGAGGGCTTGTCGCCGTTTTCGCACAGCCCGAACAGATACAGCAGCATTTGCAGATTTTTTCCGTAGAACACCGACTCGGGGGTCATTTTCTTCCCGCCTGTCTTATAGTCTATTACACGGAGATATTTGTTTCCGAGCTCGTCGGTGTGCGAATCGAGGCGGTCAAAGCGTCCCTTTATCGGGATTTTTCCGCCGAGGGAATAGCTTATTTCTTTTTCGAACGCCTCGGGCTCAAAGCCGTGAGGCGACATTTCTCCCGCCATATGCCGCAGAAGTCTTGCGGTTGCCGTCGAAAGGCGTGAAAGAACGTAGGAAAAGCGCTTGTCGGCGCCGATTTTCTCGGGGTAGGTTTCCGACTCGTACTTTTCAAATCTGCCCTTCAGCATTTCCGAAAGCTTGTTTTCGTCCATTTCCCGCAGTTTATCGTAGCGGCCCTTGTACTCCTCAAGCATGTCCTTCAGAACATAGTGCATTGCGTTTCCGATTTCTCTTTTGGACAGCTCCTTTTCTCCGTCCTCAAAAAGCCCCAGCCCGTATTTGCAGAAATATGCGAAATGACAGCCGAGAAGTGCCTCAAGAGCGGACGGAGAATAGTTCTCCTGCGTAAAAAGTTTTTCCGCCGTGTCGGGGGAAACCGTGTGTCGGCAGGCGTTGAACGACTGCATGTTAAGCAGCGCACGGAGCTTTTCGGTGTACCCCTCTCCGAGCGCCTCTGCGGCGGAAAGGGCGGTCTGTCTGTCGGTGCTGTAATGCGAGTATGCGTACAGCTCTGCCGCCTTGTCGGTCGAGCAGTACAGCTCGGCGCCGAATGCGTCGGCAGAATATTCGGTTAGACCGAGCTTTTCCTTTATTCCGCCGATAAAGCGTGACGGCTCACGCTCGGAGAAATCGCCGTCGAGCAGGGGGCATGTGATTATTACCGAGTCGGTCGCCTGCGTTATGGCTTTGTGGGCGAGGAAGTGCTCACGGCTGCTCCTGCCCGTTCTGTCCTCGCAGAGGTTTATCCCGCTTGACGAAAGCGCCTCGTTTTCTCTGTTGGTAAAGCCGTTCGGGGTTTTCGGCAGGGCGGGGATAAGCCCCTCGCAGAAACCGCAGATGAATATTATCTTCGCACCCTCGGTGCGGGTTCTTTCGATGTCGCCGCAGGTTACTGCGTCCAGCACCTCGGGCGGGTTTGCGACGGACGTGCGGGAAAGCGTGTCACGGAGGATTTTTGCGTACTCCTCAAGCGGCATTTTCACACCGCCGAGCACGCTGTGCAGAGCCTCAAACACCGTGACCGTGAGGTCCCATATACGGCGGTATTCCTCCGCCGCCTTTTCGTTTATCGGCAGGTCGTCCGTGCCTTCGCCGCCGCCTGCCTTGCATATTCCGTAAATAGTGCCGTTGATTTTTGCCTCGTTGAACAGGAAGTCGCACAGCGCCTCGCTTATCTTGTCGGCGGTAGTGTTTTCGAGCGATTTTTTCAGCTTTTTGAGCGGGTTTATAATCTGTTTCCGCAGTTCTTCGAGGTCGCAGCGTGAGCTGACTTTTTCGAGCAGTGCCTCGGGGAACGCCGACAGCCAGTCGGCGGATTTCAGCCCGAACGCCCGCACCAGCCGCTCCAGCTCGGATATTTCCGAAAGCGAAAGCGGCACCCTGTCGCCGAGGTCGTTTTCAATTCTCACAAAGCCGCTCTTGACGTAGCGCATGATGTCATCCGTGTCGAACGACAGCGCACCGAGCAGGGAGAGAATGTATTTTATAAGCGGCTTTTCCGCAATGCTTGACGGAACGTCGGCAAAAACGGGTATGTCGTAAAGCGCCGCCGCACTTTTCAGTATGTTGTTGTAGCCGCCTCTTGAAAGGACTGCGATGTCCTTGCAGCGGTAGCCCTCCCTCGTTACCAGTCGGCGTATTTCCGCCGCTATGTAGCTGCATTCCTCCCATATGTCGCCGCAGAGAACTATTTTGCTGTGCTTGAAGTCGGATCGTAGCCA
>JAZNLN010000132.1:0-2706 GCA_045579125.1 Ruminiclostridium sp. | reverse complement strand
TCGGGGAAGTCCTGCACCGCTTCCTATGAATACCGACTCATAGCCCATATCGAAAAGCTCGTCGATAGTGAGGGTCTTGCCGATAATCATATTTGTTTCAATCTTAACACCGAGAGCCTTCAAGGTTTCAACCTCTTTTTTTACAATGGATTTCGGGAGTCTGAATTCAGGTATTCCGTACACAAGCACTCCGCCCGCAAGGTGAAGCGCCTCAAACACGGTAACATCATAGCCCATTTTCACAAGCTCGCCCGCACACGCAAGTCCCGCAGGACCCGCTCCGATGATAGCGGCCTTATGTCCGTTCGGCACAGGCTTCTGCGGCTTTTCCGTGCAGTTGGCGTTATGCCAGTCCGCAACAAATCTTTCAAGTCTGCCGATAGCCACGGATTCGCATTTGACGCCTCGCACGCATTTGCTTTCGCACTGCCTTTCCTGCGGACAAACACGTCCGCATACAGCGGGAAGAGAGCTTGACGCAGATATAATCCAATAGGCCTCCTCGAACTTCCTTTCCTTTACCTTTTCAATAAAAGCAGGAATATCTATCTGAACGGGGCAGCCGCTCACGCAGGGCTTGTTCTTGCATCCAAGACAGCGGTTTGCCTCCGCAACCGCCTGCTCCTCCGTGTAGCCGAGAGCCACCTCGCTGAAATTTCTTCGTCTTATTTCGGGTGCCTGTGAGGGCATCGGAGTCTTTTTTTCGCTCATATCAGCCATATCACAGCACCTCCTTTTTGAACAGGTTGCAGGTATCCTCATGAGCGTGACGCTCAAAATCTCTATACATTGCAGAGCGGCGCATCGCTTCGTCGAAATCCACAAGATGTCCGTCGAAATCAGGGCCGTCAACGCATGCAAACTTAACCTCGCCGCCGACTGTAAGCCGACAGCCTCCGCACATGCCTGTTCCGTCAATCATAATCGGATTCATTGATACAGTAGTCTTAATGCCGTACTGTTTTGTAAGCGCACATACAAATTTCATCATAATCAGCGGACCTATCGCTATAACCTCATCATAGCTGTTTCCGCTTTCAATAAGCTGCTTCAGAGCGTCGGTAACAAGACCTTTTCTTCCGTAGGAGCCGTCGTCAGTCATAAGCTCACATATATCGCTCACCGCTCTGAACTCGTTTTCAAGAATTACAAGCTCCTTGCTGCGGAAACCTGTTACAGTATGCACCTCCGCACCGAGCCTGTGCAGTTTTTTTGCTACGGGAAGAGCAATAGCACAGCCTACACCGCCGCCGATAACGGCAACCTTTTTCAATCCCTCGGTTTCGGTAGCCTTGCCGAGCGGACCGACAAAGTCATGTATACTGTCGCCCTCTTTCATATGGTTAAGCCGTTCCGTGGTTGAGCCGACAACCTGGAAAATAACCGTAACGGTTCCCTTTTCCCTGTCAAAATCGGCAACGGTCAGCGGAATACGCTCGCCGTCAGCGTGCGTTCTCAATATTATAAACTGACCCGGCTCTACCTTTGCGGCTATGTACGGTGCCTCAACCTCAATCCGTGTTACCGTCGGGTTAAGTTCGCATCTTTTAATGATTTTGTACATATTATCACCAATGCTTCCCGCTAAAATTTCAATATATCATAAAAGATATTTTATTTCAGCTTTTTTTCAAATAATCCCTTAACACTGCGAAAGCTGAAACCTCGTACACAATACGAAGTTTCAGCCGCAGATTCTTTGATTTTACCTTTATGCTATTATACGCAACCCTGTGCCTTCATTGCTTCTGCAACCTTGAGGAAGCCTGCAATGTTAGCGCCTGCTACAAGGTCGTCGCCAAGGCCGTATGTATTTGCAGCTTCAACGGAGCTGTCAAAGATGTTCTTCATGATGGTCTTGAGCTTTGCGTCAACCTCTTCAGCAGACCAGCTGTAACGCATGGAGTTCTGGCTCATTTCAAGGCCGGAAACAGCTACGCCGCCTGCGTTAACTGCCTTGGAGGGAGCAACGATAACGTTGTTCTCCTTGAGGTATGCAACGGCTTCGTTTGTTGTAGGCATATTGGAAACTTCTACATAGTACTTGATACCGTTTGCAACAATCTTCTTTGCTTCATCCATGCCAACTTCGTTCTGTGTAGCGCAGGGCATGATAATATCAGCCTTAACGCCCCAGGGCTTTTCGCCTGCGTGGAATTCAACGCCGAACTTGTCTGCGTAATCCTGTACTCTGTTGCGGCAGGATGCACGCATTTCAAGGAGGTAGTTAACCTTTTCCTCTGTGCTGATTCCGTCGGGATCATAAATATAACCGTCGGGGCCGGAGAGTGTTACAACCTTGCCGCCGAGTTCGTTTACCTTCTTTACTGTGCCCCATGCAACGTTGCCGAAGCCGGAGACAGCGAATGTCTTGCCCTTGATGTCGTCGCCGAAGTGCTTGAGCATTTCAACTGTGTAGTAAACTGCGCCGTAACCTGTTGCCTCGGGACGGATAAGAGAACCGCCGTAGGGAATACCCTTACCTGTAAGAACGCCTGTAAATTCGTTCTGGAGTCTCTTGTACTGACCGAAGAGGTAGCCGATTTCACGAGCGCCTACGCCGATGTCGCCTGCGGGAACGTCGAGGTTGGGACCGATATGTCTGTAAAGCTCTGTCATGAAGCTCTGACAGAAACGCATAACTTCTCCGTCAGACTTGCCCTGGGGGTCGAAGTCGGAGCCGCCCTTAAGTCGGATCGTAGCCAT
>JAZNLN010000131.1:0-2331 GCA_045579125.1 Ruminiclostridium sp. | reverse complement strand
GAGGGTAGCGGTATGCCTTGTGGCGCATGTAGAGAGTTTCTTATGCAGTTGTCATACGAGAATAGAAATATGGAAATAATGACGGACTATAAAACAAGAAAAACCATTACATTAGGCGAGCTGGTTCCTGGATGGTGGGGTAAGCGTAGATACATAGATGGCGAGGATTCTTGATATGTTCTAAGATAGTAATGAGAACAGAAAATTTCAGTTTGTTGGAGCAACAAATCCCAATTTATCTGTGAGATATTAAAATAACCCGTGAAGAAAAACCTTCACGGGTTATACTTCTTTATTACTGCTTCATTTAAAACTGCGGGATTAAAATATTGCATTTGCTTTGCGGTTTCGGGGGCGTGCAGCCCCGCACGCTTTTTTCCCGTTTCCGCCATTTTCTCCAAAATTTTCTTGACAAAGGACTGCAATGGTGATATAATAAGGTAAATGATATTTACACAAGGAGGAAAATATGGTCCGTATTACTAATCTCAAAAAGGCATACGGCAAATTCAACGTTCTGAACGGTCTGAATATGACGCTCGAAAAGGGCGATGTTTACGGCTTTCTCGGCAAGAACGGCTGCGGAAAGACAACGACGATGAACATTGTATGCAACCTTATCAAAAAAGACGAGGGCAGCATAGTTCTCGGCGAAAAACCCGACGATAAAATCAAAATCGGCTATCTTCCCGAAACTCCTGCTCTTTTCGGGTATATGAACGGCTACGAGTATCTCGACTATATCGCCGCATGCTGCAAGTGGCAGGGCGACGTAAAGGCGAGAACGGCGGAGGTGCTGGACATCGTAGGCATGACCGAGGGCGGCAAGCGCCGCATAAAGGGCTACTCCCGAGGCATGAACCAGCGTCTCGGCATTGCGGCGGCTATGTATAACAACCCCGACCTGCTGATACTTGACGAGCCGACCAGCGCACTTGACCCGCAGGGACGTGCCGACGTTATGAACATAATCCGTGAGCTTACGGGAAATCAGACGACAATTCTGCTTTGCACCCACATTTTAAGCGATGTTGAGCGTGTAGCGAATAAGATAGGCATGATTTCGGGCGGCGTTATGAAGCTTGAGGGAAATATCGGCGATATTCTCCGTCAGAGAGGCAGCAATGACATCGAAGTCTACCTGCACAATACCGACGAACGCTCGATAAACCTGATGAAAGCCATTCCTTTCGCAGCGAACGTCGATTTCTACGACAAAACAAAATGCTTTGTTATCCGCACGGACAACTCCGAAAACACGGCGGGCGAATTTATCCGCTACTGCGCCGCAAACGACCTTGTGCCGTTGAAAATGGAGGTAACAAAGCCTACTCTTGAACAGATTTACATTGAGGAGGTGGGCGGAAATGCAGATTAAGGCAGGTCTTAAAAAGGAGTTCTTGTTTTTCTCAAGAACGTACAAGCTCCTCGGCGCAATTTTCGCAGTTTTTGCTTTTTCGGTTGCCGACCCGCTGATGATAAGGCTGCTTGAAATTGCAAGCGAAAGCATAGGCGAGTCAATGGGCAATATGTTTAACTCGGGCATGGGCTTTATGACGGCCGTGTCGGACATTACGGCGACATCTCTCCTCATAGTGATGATTATTCTTATGGGCACAGCGGGCGGCGAGCAGAAAAAGCGCTCGGTAATAATCCCCAACACAGCAGGTCTTACCAACGTCAACTACACGCTCCCCAAGTTCATTCTTTACCCGATATTCTTCTTTGTTGTCGTATTCCTCGGAACGATGCTTGCCGCAGGCGTATCTGTGCTTACGTTCGGCGAGAGCATTCCGCTTTCGCTGGTTATGATGACGTCACTCTGCTCGGCGGCTTACTACTCATTCTTTGTGGTAATTCACCTCACAGCAGGCATCTGCACAGGCAGACCGGGATATTCGGTTATCTTCCTGTACGTTCTTTCGTCGGTTATTCCGATGGTGCTCCAGGAGCTGGACTCTTACCACTACAATCCGTTCGGACTGAAGCTTCAGGCTATGACAGCCTCGCTCGTTGACGAAGCCTCGTTCTTTGCAGCGGATGCCAATATGGTTATGCACATCGTAATAAACCTTGCGATAGCAGCGGTAGTAAGCGTTATCCTGTATTTCCTCACGCTTTTCGTACTGCATGTCAGAAAGACAGACAACGCAGACAACGAGCCCGTCCTCTGACGACGCTCGGGATTTCCGCAGTCGGGGATATCCTTTCCCGAACAATATATAAATTACAGCCCACAGGGTAAAACCTGTCGGGCTGTATTTGTTTTCGGGGCGAGAAAGGTCTCTCGCTGTCAATCACCGGAAATCCGCCAAAATTGCATTTCGTTCC
>JAZNLN010000130.1:0-5555 GCA_045579125.1 Ruminiclostridium sp. | reverse complement strand
TATGAAAAACATCCTGACCTGTTGCCGAAAGTGTGCAGAGAGTTCTTCCATGGAAAGAGTTTGTAAGCGTGATTATTGTGTGTCTGCCTTTGCCATATTTGTCAAAACTGTATTTTCTTGCAATTTTTATTGCACATTCATTTGCCTCTGCGCCGGAATTTCCGAAGAACATATTGCTGTATCCTGTCATTTCACAGAGTTTTTCGGAAAAGTCTGCGCTGATTTTTGTGTAGTAATAATTTGAGGTGTGCTGAATAGATTGCGCCTGTCTGCAAACTGCTTCAACCCACTTTTCATTACAGTATCCAAGGGAGTTTGTGCCTATACCGCTTCCGAAATCTATAAGCTTTGTGCCGTTTTCGTCTGTTGCGGTGCAGCCGTCGCCGTTTTCAAGAACAAGGTCATACCGTCCGTAAGAGTGCATGATATGCTTGTTGATTTTTTCGATTGTGTTCATATTTCTTTCCTTTGTCAGATTATCATTGTTCCTGCACCCTCGTTTGTAAGCAATTCGATAAGAATTGAATGAGGGATTCTTCCATCAATTATATTGGATTTTTTCACGCCTCGTCGAACGGCCTCAACACAGCAGTCAACCTTGGGAATCATACCGCCCGAAACAATACCCTGACGTTTGAGATAGGGAACTTCGCTTACGCCAAGTGTGTGAATAAGCGTATTTTCATCGTCCTTGTTTTCAAGCAGGCCTATTATATCTGTCATGAGTATAAGGTTTTCGGCTTTGAGCTCTGCTGCTATGCGGGCTGCGGCAGTGTCTGCGTTTATGTTGAAAACAGCCGAGCCGTCTTTACTGCTTGCAACCGTAGAAATAACGGGGATATATCCGTTTTCAAGTGTTTTTGTAATTATGTCTGTGTTTATTTTTGTTATTTCGCCTACATATCCAAGCTGCTCGTCGAGCATTTCCGCTTCAATCATGTGTCCGTCAAGGCCGCAAAGACCGAGTGCCTTACCGTTGTTTTGGTGGAGCAGTTCAACAAGGTCCTTGTTTACCTTACCGCAAAGCACCATTTGCACAATGTCCATTGTTTCCTTGTCGGTGTATCTGAGACCATTGACGAATTTGCTTTCCTTGCCTGTTTTATTCAGCATAGCATTGATTTCGGGACCGCCGCCGTGTACGAGAACAATTTTTATACCAACAGTTGAAAGCAGTACGATGTCAGACATTACCGCCTGCTTCAGAGTTTCGTTCGTCATAGCGTTTCCGCCGTATTTAACGACAACGGTTTTGTTTGTATACTGCTGAATGTAGGGAAGAGCGTCGCTCAGAATTTTTGCTCTTGTATCATTATTTATCATTTTTTTGTTCTCCTTTATCAGCTTCTGTATTCTGCGTTTATTTTAACATAATCGTACGTTAAATCACAGCCCCATGCAACAGCATGCTTATCCCCGCTTGTATGCATATCCACGATAATTGCGATTTCGTCCTCAAGAAGAATTTTATGGGCCTCGTCCTCGGAATAATCAACGCCCGAGCCGTTCTCGCACACTCTGATTTTTCCTGCGTTTGAGCATAAATCAACCGAAACCGTGTTTATTTCAAATTCTGCGTCCGCATAACCTATCGCACATAAAATTCTTCCCCAGTTTGCGTCTGCCGCAAAGATAGCCGCTTTGAGCAGGCTGCTGGAAACAACTGATTTAGCAATTTTTCTTGCTGCAATATCGGTTTCTGCGTTGTTTACAACACACTCGATAAGCTTTGTTGCACCCTCTCCATCCTTTGCGGTTTCTCTTGCGAGATTCATCATAAGGGCAAAAAGTGCGTCGGTAAATTTTGCGTATTCATCTGTGTCGGGTTTTACGGGAGCATTTCCTGCAAGACCTGACGCAAGAATTGTGACCATATCATTTGTTGACGTGTCGCCGTCAACGCTTACCATGTTGTATGTAACTTCGTTTGTTTCACGGAGCGCCTTCTCAAGGACGTCGCTTTCAATGTTTACGTCTGTTGTGATAAATGCAAGCATTGTAGCCATATTTGGGTTTATCATTCCGCTGCCCTTGCTTATGCCGCCTATATGGCAGGTTTTGCCGCCGAGTTCAAATTCAAATGCAAATTCTTTCTTGCGTGTATCGGTTGTCATAATCGCAGTGCAGGCGTCGTCGCTGCCAAGCTGTGAAAGCTCGTTTACGAGGAGGGGAATATTCTTTTCAAAAGGCTCTATTGTCATTTTCTGACCGATAACGCCGGTTGACGCTACTATTACATCATTTACGTCGATGTGGAGTTCATCTGCCACAAGCTTGCAGGTCTGTTCGGCGATTTCGATACCATTGGAATTGCATGTGTTTGCATTTCCCGAATTAACGATAACTGCCTGCGCCTTGCCGTCTGCGAGATGCTTTTTAGTAACGGTGATAGGTGCGCCTTTTACCTTGTTTGTTGTGTAGAGCGCCGCCGCACTGCATTTTTTACAGCAGTATATAAGCCCTAAGTCGTTCTTTTTCGAATTAGCTTTGATATGAGCATTTACGCCGCTTGCAGAAAAACCTTCTGCAGCACAGATGCCTGTATCAATGGATTTTAAGCCTTCAAACTCAATCATTTTTAAATCTCCTTTATATAAGACCTGTCGTCTCGTCAATTCCCATCATTATATTGAGGCACTGAACAGCGGCGCCGCTTGCGCCCTTTCCGAGGTTGTCAAGTCTTGATGATATTGTTATTCTTTCGTCGTTTCCGCATACAAAAATCTGCATTTTATTTGTTCCGCTGAGTGTATTTGCGGCGATAAAACCATCTGTGAGCGTATCCTCGCCCATGAGAGAAGCGACGGAAATAAAATTCTGACCATCATAGTACTCGGCAAACATTTTCTGAACATCTGAGGGAGTTGTTTTCTTGTCAAGCAGACGTGTGTGAATTGACATTGAAACAACCATGCCGCTGAAATAATCGCATATAAGCGGGGTAAAAACAGGCTTGTAATCGAGTCCCGCAATTTTTTGCATTTCGGGGAGGTGTTTATGCTCCTGTGTAAGCGCATATTGACGAGGGCTGTCCAGCTCGGGATTTCTTGCGGGGTCTTCATATTGTGCTATTGCTTTTTTTCCGGCTCCGCTGTAACCCGAAACTCCGAGAACCGTAACAGGATAATCAGCTGGGAGTATACCGCTTTTAACAAGGGGATAGCACATTGAAGCAAAACCGCTTGCATAGCAGCCCGGAACCGCTACACGCTTTGATGAAGCGATTTTTTCACGGAATTCCTTTGAAAGCTCGGGGAAACCGTAAGCCCAGTCGGGATTGGTCCTGTGAGCGGTTGAGGCGTCAATAATGCGTGTATTTTCGTTTTCAATCAAGGAAACAGCTTCAATCGAAGCAGCGTCGGGCAGGCAAAGGAATGTGAAATCAGATGCGTTGATAAGCTTTTTTCTTTCGGATAAATCCTTGCGCTTATCCTCGTCTATCCTGAGCAGTTCGACGTCGTTCCTATTTTTGAAGCGTTCGATTATTTTAAGGCCTGTTGTGCCTTCCTGACCGTCTATATATATTTTTGTCATATCGGTACTCCTTTCTTATTCCTGTGTGTAGAACAGACTCATGCCTGCGCCTCGTTCATCATTAGGCCGCCGCATAAATCCTACTTTTTCGTAAAACGGCTCCTTATTTTTGGCTGACAGCAGGGAAACCATTGTTGTTTCACCTTTTTCGACATATCCATTCTTTACGAAGTCCATAAGCTGGGAAATCATTTCCCGTCCTATACCTTGGCCTTGAAAATCGGGGTGGACAATTACGTCAACTACAAGCAGATGATAACCGCCGTCGCCCACGGCTCTTGCCATTGAAATTGTTTCTCCGTTGCATTTTCCTACCGTAATGAAGCGGGAATTCGGAATGCTTGTATTGAATTGTCTTTCGGATATCTCGCCCCAGCCTACAAGCTTTCGGAGCTTATTATATTCTTCAAATGTTATTTCTTTTCCGTAAGTAATCATAGCTTTTTGCGTACGTTTCCAATCTGTGTTTTTACGCTCTCGGGAGCGGGTCCGCCGTATGAAATACGTCCTCGGACACAAGTATCAAGGCTGATAGCTTCGTAAACGTCGTTATCAAACAGCTCGGTGCGTTCCTTGTATACGCTTAAATCGAGGTGTTCAAGGTCTGTGTTGTTTGCAATACAGTAAGCAACAAGACCGCCTGTGATTTTGTATGCGTCACGGAAAGGCATGCCTTTCTTAACAAGATAATCTGCGCAGTCGGTTGCGTTGATAAAACCTCTTGCTGCGGCGTTGCGCATATTATCCTTATATAATGATATTGTTTCGAGCATAGGTATAAAGGTCGAAATACAGAGCTTAATATTGTCTACTGCGTCGAAAATTGCTTCTTTATCCTCCTGCATATCCTTGTTGTATGCGAGCGGCAGACCTTTCATCATTGTAAGAAGCGTCATAAGGTCGCCGTAAACTCTGCCTGTTTTACCTCTGATAAGCTCGGTAATGTCGGGATTTTTCTTCTGCGGCATTATGCTTGAGCCTGTTGAGAATGCGTCGTCAAGCTCAATGAATTTGAATTCCCATGAGCACCACATGATTATTTCCTCGGAAAAACGGGAAAGATGCATCATGCAGATTGAAATTGCGCTCGCGAGTTCAATACAGGAATCACGGTCAGATACACCGTCAAGCGAGTTTTCCACAGGACCGTCAAATCCAAGCAGGGAAGATGTCAGAAAACGGTCAATGTTGTATGTCGTCCCTGCAAGTGCGCCACTGCCGAGAGGGCAGTAGTTCATACGTTTTGCTGTATCGTCAAGCCTTTCTATGTCACGCAGGAACATCTGTGCATATGCCATTATATGATGAGCGAATGTTATCGGTTGTGCTCGCTGGAGATGAGTATATCCCGGCATAATTGTTTCGGTATTTTTTTCGGCAAGGTCGCAGATAACTGTAATCAGCTTATGAACAAGATTGCGTATTTCGGATATTTCGTCACGAAGATAAAGCTTTATGTCAAGTGCTACCTGGTCATTTCTTGAACGTGATGTATGCAGGCGTTTTCCTACGTCGCCGTAGCGTTTCGTAAGTTCAGCCTCTATGAACATATGAATATCCTCTGCACACGGGTCAAATTCAAGCTTACCGCTTTCAATATCTGCAAGTATTTCATCAAGCGCTTTTATGAGAATTTCGCTGTCCTCTTTGCTTATGATGCCCTGTTTTCCGAGCATTTCAGCATGAGCCTTGCTGCCTGCAATATCATGTTTATACATTCTTGAATCAAATGCAATAGATGAATTAAAGGCATTAACCCCGCTGTCTACATCTTTTGAGGAACGTCCCGCCCACATTTTATCCATATGATTTTACTCCTTAATACTGTTTATTTCTTTATTTTTTAATGCTGTTATTACAAAAAATACCTTTTTGAAATGGGTTTATAAAAAACCATTGAGCGGAGTATAACCCCGCTCGATGATATTTAAGTTTATTGCCCGATGTGTCGCTTAACGCTTTGTTCCTACCGAAAAGAAAACGAACGTCCACGCTACAAGTACACATATAAGATAAGCAAT
>JAZNLN010000129.1:0-5210 GCA_045579125.1 Ruminiclostridium sp. | reverse complement strand
TGCCCCACTTGCGGCAGAGTTCAAGAACGGATTTTCTTGTGATGCCGGTGAGAATGGAGCCCTGGAGCTCGGGAGTTACAACCTCGCCGTCGATGATGAAAAAGATGTTCATTGCGCCTACTTCTTCTATGTACTTTCTTTCAACGCCGTCAAGCCAGAGTACCTGTGAATAGTTCTGCTTGTGAGCCTCGTCCTGACCTGCGAGAGATGCGGCGTAGTTGCCGCCTGTCTTTGTGTAGCCCATACCGCCCTTAACGGCTCTTACATAGTTGGACTCAACGTAGATGTCAACAGGGTTAAGGCCCGATGCGTAGTAAGCGCCCGAGGGGGAGCAGATGATGATGAAATAGTACTTGTCGCCGGGGCGTACGCCGAGGAACGGGTCAGCCGCAAACACGAACGGACGGATGTAAAGAGATGCGCCGTCTGTGTGAGGTACCCAGTCCTTGTCAACCTCAACAAGAGCGTGGAGCGCCTGTAATGCGTCCTCAACGGGAATCTGCGGGATAACAAGACGTTCTGCGGATACGTTAAGACGCTTGAAATTCTCCTCGGGGCGGAAGAACTGAATCTCGCCGTCGGGAGTTCTGTATGCCTTCATACCCTCGAAAATTTCCTGTCCGTAGTGAAGAACCATAGCGGCGGGAGAAAGAGAGATTTCGCCGTAGGGAACAATTCTTGCGTCATGCCAGCCCATGCCTGTATCGTATTCCATAACGAACATGTGGTCCGAAAATACCTTGCCGAAACCGAGCTTGCTTTCATCAGCGGGCTTCGCCTTGGGGGCGGTTGTTTTTTCAATTCTGATTTCCATTTCTGATGCCTTCCTTTGTCTGAAATTTGCCGTTTTTCTTACAGCTGTTCAGTAATAAGTATAGCACTTTTTGCCTCTTTTGTAAATAGCACAGCGCACTTTTTTTGCGCTGTCGCTCTGCTCTCTCCGTACTGCGGCTGCACGCCGCACGCTTTTCAATATAAGTCACAAAAAACGGCAGGGAATTTCGGAAAAACTATTGATTTTTTACCAAAAATGTGCTAAAATATTTTCCGTATTAAGCAGCAGAACGCTGAAAAGTTCTTCTGCCGCCGTTAATTTTATTCACAACGAAAGGAATGACCCCAAATGAGCAAATACTGGAACGAGGCTATGGAGTGCGCACAGCCTCACGAAATGAAACAGCTTCAGGGATTCAGACTCTCCCAGACTGTCCGCCGTGTGTACGAAAACGTGCCTCTTTACCGAGAGAGAATGGATGCGGCAGGCATAAAGCCCGAGGACATCAAGTCCGTAGAGGACCTCAAAAAGCTTCCGTTTACATATAAGCAGGACCTCCGTGACACCTACCCCTACGGCATGTTCGCCGTTCCGATGAGCGATGTAGTACGTCTGCATGCGTCGTCGGGCACGACAGGCAAGCAGATTGTCGTAGGCTACACCAATAACGACATCAACGTATGGGGCGAGTGCTGTGCGAGAGCGCTCACTGCCGCAGGCGCTACAAAAGACGACTTCATGCATGTATCCTACGGCTACGGTCTGTTCACAGGCGGCTTCGGTATCCACCAGGGCGCAGAACGTATCGGAATGACCGTTATCCCCGTTTCGACAGGCAACACAAAGCGTCAGATAAACATTATCAAGGACTTCGGCTCCACATATATCTGCTGCACGCCCTCATACGCTCTTTATCTCGCCGAAACAATGGAAGAAGAAGGCATCACAAAGGACGATATTCACCTCAAGGCAGGTCTTTTCGGCGCAGAGCCGTGGACAGAGGAAATGCGCCGTGAAATCGAAGATAAGCTCGGACTGAAGGCGCTTGATATCTACGGCCTTACCGAAATCATCGGACCCGGCGTATCCTTCGAATGCGAGGAGCAGACGGGCATGCACATCAACGAGGACCATTTCATCGTTGAAACAATCAACCCCGATACGGGCGAGGTGCTCCCCGAGGGCGAACAGGGCGAGCTTGTGTTCACCTGCATCACCAAGGAGGCGTTCCCCCTTATCAGATACAGAACAAGAGATATCGGCGTGCTTTCAAGAGCAAAGTGCTCCTGCGGACGTACGCTCGTTAAAATGCTCAAGCCCAGAGGACGCTCCGACGATATGCTTATTATCCGTGGCGTAAACGTATTCCCCTCGCAGATTGAAAGCGTGCTCCTTACTCTCGGAAATACAGCTCCTTTCTACCAGATAATCGTTGACCGTGTGAACAACAACGATACGTTCGAAATCAAAATCGAGCTCAGCGAGGAAATGTTCTCCGACACAGTCAAGGGACTCAACGACAGAGAGCGTGAAATCAAGGCGGCAATAGAATCAACTCTCGGCATTTCTCCGAAAATCACACTCGTAGAGCCCAAGACTCTCCCCAGAGTTGAAGGCAAGGCGGTAAGAGTAATCGACAACAGAAAGCTCCACTGATAAATTGAATGAAAGGAATGATAATATGTTCATCAAGCAGTTATCTATCTTCGTTGAAAATAAACCCGGCAGACTTGCGGCGGTAACAAAAATGCTCAAGGATAACGGAATCGACATCCGTGCCCTTTCCATCGCAGATACAAAGGATTTCGGTATTCTCCGCCTTATCGTGAACGATACGGAAAAGGCGAGCGAGGTGCTCAAGAACGCAGACTGCACCGTATCCATAACAAATGTTGTCGGAATGTGCATAAACGACAAATCGGGCGCACTTGCCGACGCAATGGACACTCTCTATAAGGCAAACGTTTCGGTTGAATATATGTACGCATTCGTTACACGACAGGCTGATACCGCCTGCGTAATTCTCCGCACGGACAGCAGCGAGCGTGCCGTTGAGGCACTTACCGAGGCAGGTTACAGAATAGCGACAGCAAGCGACATCGACAGTCTTTAATACACAGCGCACATAAGCTGTACGCATGAACTTATCGGGGAAATCCTTTCTGATTAAAGGGTTTCCCCGTATTCATTTTCGATGACCCGCAAAAACAGAAACAGCCTGACAGGGATAACCTCTGTCGGGCTGTTTTAACGTATTCTGTTATTTACGACGCCATAGCCGCATTGTAGAAATCTACCTGATCCTGAATTACGTTGTAGTTTTCGTCTCTCATCTGCGTCCACGACTGCTGTTCGGCAGATGTATCAAACGCACAGTTGTTCATCATTGTTTTTACAAGCTCAACAACATCGTTTGAAAATCCGCAGTATTCTTCAATAATGCAGTTGTAAGCAGCGGGGTCGTTGAATTCAGCGATGAAGTCATACATCTCTTCCGTATACTTCTTGTTCTTCATTTCGCTCTGCTTTGTTACTTCCTTCAGCTCGGGGTCAACCTTGCTCATACGGCAGCAGTTGATAAATGTAGCCGCCTGCTTTACGTTCTTCGCACCCTCGGGAACGAGATAGCCGAAGGTTGAAAGCGAGTGGTAATATTCCTCCGCATTAGGCGAGCGAGGAATGGGAACAAAGAAGAAATCAAGAGTTTCATCCTTCTTCTGACGCTTTGCGTAGTTTGCAAAAATCCAGCCGCCCATAATCTGGAACGCCGCTGTACCGTCAACGATAGGATTTTCGTCTACATTAAGGATTTCGGGGTTGGTCAGACCCTCCTTACGCAGACTCTGAAGGAAGTTCATAGCCTCCTCAACCTTTGTAGATTTGAGGTTGTTTACAAGCTTGCCGTTTTCGTCGGTAGAAATCAGATTTGCGCCGTTGGAGTTGATAAAGCCTGTGTAGAAATAGCCGTAGAAGCCAACCTTGCTATCCTTGTCGTCGCCGACAAAATCAATCATAAGCTCCTTGAATGTATCCCATGTCCATTCGCCCGATTTGTAGAGCTCATAAGGGTCGTCAAGTCCTTTTTCTTCAAAAAGACCTCTGTTGTATATAACCGAGTAGGGCGCTACGGAATAAGCAAACGGATAGTAGTAATGCTTGCCGTTCCATTCGTAGCTGTCGATTATCTCTTCAAGACCTTCCCACTGCGGCAGTGATAAATCTATGTAATCGTCAAGCGCAACGTACATATTCTTCGACATCCAGTGCGGATACGTCGAATCGTTCTTGTCCATAAGGTCGGGAGAGTCGCCGCTCTGTACAAGTGTTGCAACTGTTTCCATGATTACATTCGAGCCTACAATCTGACATTCGATTGTACAACCGTAGTTTTCCTCGAGATACTTTACCGAGGGCTTGATGTCGCCTGCCGTTGTGATGTCATAATTTCCGATGTACTTAAGCGTGCAGGGCTCAATTTCCTCCTTGTCAACGCCGATGTCAACCGTTACATTACCTACATCAACGGGATTATCAATGTCATCGTCAATTGTCGTTGTTGTTTCCGCCATAACGCCCGAATTGTTCGGAGCAGTAGTCGACGAGCCGTCTCCCGAAGCATTGCTGCCCGAGCACGAAGCGCATGACAGAACTGTTGCGGCGCATAACACCCACGCTAACGCCTTTTTTCCTTTTGCCATAAACCCATCCTCCTTTTCGTCCTTCGTCTCTGCGAAAGACAGTATTATTGCAAATCCGCACATGCGGATTTAAGCCGTTTTTAAACCTGGGGATATATTCCGTAGATTTTTCCGTCGTCGCCTATTCCCGGTGTGCCGCTGCTCCATTCAGTGAAATAATGTCTGTCGGAGTCGAGCATGTAAGATGATATACGTTCTTGTATCTCCGAAGCAGCCATGTCGGACGGCGTGCCGCCGTCGGAATCGGGAGTAAATATCGCCAGCTTGCATGCGCCGCTGCGGATAACAACCGCCGCCGAGCCGCTTGTGTCAGGCATATAATCGCTCATATAATCCTCAAAGGTGTTTTCAAGATATTCGCCGTCAGCACAGCCGTCTGTCACCTTCCACATATTTTCGTTATATGCGGGCGCAATGTCGCTTGTGGAGCAGCTTTTATTCCCGTGCTCTCCTCCGCCGTTGCTCTCGGAAAAGCCCATATACACAACAAGAACGTTGTCCTTGTTCATTTTCATTCCGTAGCCTTTTGTGTCAATATCCGTCAGCCAGTTGTCTACTGCGTGGCGTATCTGTGCCGCTGTCGTGTCTGCGGAAGTAACCTTTGACGATACAACGTAGCCCAGCATAGCGCCCGCAACAGCGCCGCCGAGTTCGTTATCCGACGTCTTTTCGCCGTCGTTTTCCGCTTCGCCCATGAGTGCATTAAAAAAATCGTTCGACTCGTCTTTTGCCTTGCC
>JAZNLN010000128.1:0-7022 GCA_045579125.1 Ruminiclostridium sp. | reverse complement strand
CAACGAGGTCAACAATTCCTCTGAGTGTGCTTTCAGCACCGATAGGGAGCTGAATCGGAACAGCATTTGCCTTTAAACGGTCCTTAATCATGCCAACTACCTTGTAGAAGCCAGCACCCATAATGTCCATCTTGTTGACATAAGCCATTCTCGGTACTCTGTACTTATCTGCCTGACGCCATACAGTCTCGGACTGGGGCTCTACGCCACCCTTTGCGCATAAAACTGTAACGGAACCGTCAAGTACTCTTAATGAACGTTCAACTTCAACAGTAAAGTCAACGTGACCAGGAGTGTCGATAATGTTAACTCTGTGCTTCTTCCAGAATGCAGTAGTAGCTGCGGAGGTGATTGTGATACCTCTTTCTGCTTCCTGCTCCATCCAGTCCATTGTAGAAGCGCCGTCGTGAGTTTCACCGATCTTATGGTTTACACCTGTATAGAAAAGGATACGCTCGGTAGTAGTTGTCTTACCTGCGTCAATATGAGCCATAATACCGATGTTACGGGTCATTTCGAGAGATACTTCTCTTGCCATATTTCCTCCTTAACTATTACCACTTGTAATGAGCAAAAGCCTTGTTAGCTTCAGCCATTCTGTGAGTATCGTCACGCTTCTTGCACGAACCACCCTGACCGTTGATTGCGTCTAAGATTTCGTTCGCAAGTCTTTCCTTCATTGTCTTTTCGTTTCTTGCTCTGCTGTAAGTTGTGATCCATCTCAGACCTAATGTTCTGCGTCTTTCGGGACGAACCTCCATAGGAACCTGATATGTCGCACCGCCGACACGGCGTGCCTTTACTTCCAGCTGCGGCATGATGTTCTCAAGAGCCTGTTCAAAAACTTCAAGAGCATCCTTGCCTGTCTTTTCAGCTACGATGTCGAATGCACCGTAAACAATCTTCTGGGCTACGCCCTTCTTGCCATCGAGCATGATGTTGTTGATGAGTCTTGTTACCAGCTCCGAATTGTACATAGGATCGGGTAATACATCACGCTTGGGCACGTTACCTCTTCTTGGCACTTTACTTCCCTCCTTCATAAAATGTAGCCATACGGCTAAATGAAAATCATAGGTACTCGAAAGCGTTCTGCTCCCGCCGTCCACCGAAGAGGCTATATATTCACCTCTGCTTGTGGCAGCGATTTGCTACTTAATTACGCTTTTTTTGCACCAGCCTTCGGACGCTTTGCTCCGTACTTGGAACGGCCCTGCATTCTTCCGTCAACGCCCTGTGCGTCAAGAGTTCCACGTACGATATGATAACGTACACCAGGAAGGTCCTTAACACGTCCGCCACGGATGAGTACTACGCTATGTTCCTGTAACTTGTGTCCGATACCGGGAATATAAGCAGTAACTTCGTAACCGTTGGAAAGTCTTACTCTGGCAATTTTTCTCATTGCGGAGTTAGGCTTCTTAGGTGTTGCAGTTCTTACAGCTGTGCATACACCACGCTTCTGCGGAGAAGACATATCTACTGTTTCCTTCTTGAGAGTATTCATACCCTTCTGAAGTGCAGGAGCCTTGGATTTCTTTGCAGCAACTGCTCTACCTTGCTTAACGAGCTGATTAAAGGTTGGCATTTTTTCACCTCCATTGAATATTTACCGCAAACAGGCATAATTAGCCTATCGCAAGCCTTATTAGTATACAACAAAAAACGGCAAAAGTCAATAACCATGCATGTTTTTACATAATTATTGTAGCTTTTGCCGTTAAATTATTCTATCGGACAATCATTTTGTGCAATATTACTATTCTGTGATTGCCATTTCTTCGCTTGTGTCCTCAAGAGTAGCGATTTCATCCGAACTGCCTTCGCTTTCGGAGCCATCGATTTCATCCTTTTTGAGGGTCATGCCCGTACCTGCGGGTATGAGCTTACCGATGATAACATTTTCCTTAAGACCGAGCAGCGGGTCAACCTTGCCGTGGATAGCGGCGTCGGTAAGAACTCGTGTTGTTTCCTGGCACGAAGCAGCGGACAGGAAGCTGTCTGGTGCAAGCGTCGCCTTTGTGATACCGAGAAGTACAGGGTCACATACAGGAACCTGCTTGCCCTGTGCAACAAGCTCCTCGCAGAGCTTTGCATACTCGTTCTTGTCTACAACCGAGCCGGGGAGCAGATAGCTGTCGCCCGAATCAAGAACACGGAGCTTTCTCATCATCTGACGCACAATAACCTCGATGTGCTTATCGTTGATGTCAACACCCTGTAAGCGGTATACCTTCTGAACTTCGGAAATGATATAGTTCTGAACAGCCGCCTCGCCCTTGACCTCAAGAATATCGTGAGGATTGATAGAACCTTCTGTCAGCGAATCGCCCGCCTCAACTCTGTCGCCCTCTTCAAGCATCTTCATACGGTAGCCGAACGGAATGGGATATGCTTCCTCGTTTCCGTCGTCGGTCGTTACGATAACGTTCTTTGTTCTCTTGATTTCTTCAAATCGGATTGTACCCGATACCTTTGTTATAATAGCACTGGACTTGGGCTTTCTGCTTTCGAAGAGTTCTTCTACACGAGGCAGACCCTGTGTAATATCCTCTGCGGAAGCGATACCGCCCGTATGGAACGTTCTCATTGTAAGCTGTGTACCGGGCTCACCGATGGACTGAGCGGCGATGATGCCGACTGCCTCGCCCATTGTGATAGGCTCGCCGTTTGCAAGCGAAGAACCGTAGCACTTCGCACATACGCCATGCTTTGCACAGCATGTAAGAACGGAACGAATCTTAATTCTCTCTGTCTTTGTTTCGATAATCTTCTTTGCATCGTCGTCCGTAAGAAGCTTATCTCTGGAAATAAATACATTTTCCTTGCTGCCGTCCTCGCCGACAATGACGCCGTTGAAGTCCTCTGCGAGATATCTTCCGACAAGTCTTTCATGGAGCGACTCAATCTTTTCCTTACCCTCACGGATTTCATATACCTCGATACCGTCGGTAGTTCCGCAGTCGTCCATACGGATAATAACTTCCTGCGATACGTCTACAAGACGACGTGTCAGGTAACCCGAGTCGGCTGTACGGAGCGCCGTATCGGCAAGACCCTTACGAGCACCACGGGATGATACGAAATACTCAAGGATGTTAAGACCTTCACGGTAGTTGGCACGAATCGGGATTTCGATTGTTTCACCCGATGTATTGGCGATAAGACCTCTCATACCTGCGAGCTGTCTGATCTGGTTGATACTACCACGGGCACCCGAGTCAGCCATCATGAAGATAGGGTTGTACTTGTCAAGGTTGCGTGTAAGTGCGTCGGAAACGTCGTTTGTCGTCTTGTTCCATACCGCAAGTACAGCCGTTTTACGCTCCTGATTGGAGATAAAGCCTCTTGCAAAATCTCTGTTGATTTTTGCAACTCTTTCGTCAGCACCCTCAAGCAGCTCCTTCTTCTGGGGCGGAATGGATGCGTCGCAGACAGCAACCGTAATAGCCGCTCTTGTGGAGTACTTGTAGCCTAACGCCTTTATCTTGTCAAGCATCTGTGCGGTCATTGCCGTACCATGCTTTTTGATTGACTTTTCAATAATCTGGCCGAGCTTTTTCTTGTCAACCTTGAAGAAGATTTCAAGGTCAAGCTTGTGCTCGGGGTCGTTTCTGTCAACAAAGCCGAGGTCCTGAGGAATGTGCTCGTTGAAGATTATCTTGCCGACTGTGGTGTCGATAATTCTGGAGTCCTCAATGTCGCCGAAATCCTTTTTCACACGCACCTTGATAGCCGCATGAATAGAGATTACGCCGTCCTGGTAAGCCATAATGGCTTCGTTGAAGTCACGGAATACCTTGCCTTCGCCCTTTTCTCCCGCCTTGTCAAGCGTCAGATAGTACGAACCGAGTACCATGTCCTGTGTAGGAACTGTTACAGGGCGTCCGTCAGAGGGCTTTAACAGGTTCTTTGCAGCAAGCATGAGAGTTCTTGCCTCGTTCTGTGCCTCCTCGGAAAGCGGGAGGTGAACAGCCATCTGGTCGCCGTCGAAGTCGGCGTTGTACGCTGTACAAACCAGCGGATGAAGCTTGATTGCACGACCCTCTACGAGTACGGGCGAGAACGCCTGAATACCGAGTCTGTGCAGTGTGGGCGCACGGTTGAGGAGAACGGGGTGATCCTTGATAACGTCCTCAAGAACGTCCCAAACTTCGTTTGTTGCTCTGTCAACCTTTTTACGAGCGCTCTTTATGTTATTTGCGAGATTTCTGGCAACAAGCTCTTTCATAACGAAAGGCTTGAACAGTTCGATTGCCATTTCCTTAGGCAGACCGCACTGGTCAATTTTAAGGTCGGGTCCTACAACGATAACGGAACGGCCCGAGTAGTCAACACGCTTACCGAGCAGGTTCTGACGGAAACGTCCCTGCTTACCCTTGAGCATGTCGGAGAGCGACTTGAGCGGTCTGTTGGAGGGACCTGTTACAGCTCTGCCGTGTCTGCCGTTGTCGATAAGTGCGTCAACCGCTTCCTGGAGCATACGCTTTTCGTTTCTGATGATTATTTCGGGAGCACGAAGCTCAATCATCTTCTTCAGACGATTATTTCTGTTGATAACACGTCTGTAAAGGTCGTTGAGGTCGGATGTCGCAAAACGTCCGCCGTCAAGCAGTACCATAGGACGGATATCGGGAGGAATAACGGGAACTACGTCCAGAATCATCCATTCGGGACGGTTTCCGCTGAGTCTGAACGCCTCGATAACGTCAAGGCGCTTGAGAAGCTTTACTCTCTTCTGACCCTGCTGTGTGTCAGCAAGTTCTTCCTTCAGCTCTGCCGAAAGCTTTTCAAGGTCGATTTCCTCAAGAAGCTCCTTGATAGCCTCTGCGCCCATGGACGCACGGAAGCTGTCGGAATAACGCTCTCTCATGTCGTTGTATTCTTTTTCGGAGAGGAGCTGACCCTTGGTCATAACTGTATCCTCGCCGGGGTCGATTACGATATATTTCGTAAAGTACAGTACCTCTTCAAGGCGCTTGGGGGAAATATCAAGAACCTGGCCGATTCTTGACGGCGTGCCCTTGAAATACCAGATGTGGGATACGGGAGCGGCGAGCTCAATATGACCCATACGCTCACGTCTTACCTTGTTGCGTGTTACCTCAACTCCGCACTTTTCGCACACCTTGCCCTTGAAACGGATGCGCTTGTACTTACCGCAGGAACACTCCCAGTCCTTCTGCGGTCCGAAGATTTTTTCACAGAACAGACCCTCACGCTCGGGTTTCTGCGTTCTGTAATTTATTGTTTCGGGGCGTTCTACTGCGCCGTAGCTCCAGCTTCTGATGGTTTCCGGCGACGCAAGCCCTATTTTCATTGATTCAAAAACATTAAATCCCAATTTACAAACCTCTATTCTTATAATTTTCGGTGTGTATTACGCCGTAATCGGTGTTTTCCGATTACTCATCATCATCCATATCGTCGAACGACTCGTCAAATTCGTCGTCATCGTCGCCGAGATAGTCGCCTTCGTCATCGTCATCGCCGCTGAAATAATCGCTGTCGTCGGCGTCGCCTGTAATATAAGCGGCGTCAAGCTCGTTTTCGTCAGCAATGTATTCGAAATCGGAGGCATTGATTGTTCCTGCGTCATCATCGTCATCAAACTGCTGCTTGAGGTCGATTTCGTCGTCATTTTCGTCAAGTACCTTAACATCAAGGCCGAGCGACTGAAGTTCCTTAATAAGAACCTTGAAGGATTCGGGTACGCCGGGCTTGGGTACGTTCTCGCCCTTTACGATTGCCTCGTAGGTCTTTACACGTCCTACAACGTCGTCAGACTTGACTGTAAGGATTTCCTGGAGCGTATAAGCTGCGCCGTACGCCTCAAGAGCCCATACTTCCATCTCACCGAAACGCTGACCGCCGAACTGCGCCTTACCGCCGAGAGGCTGCTGTGTTACCAGCGAGTAAGGACCTGTCGAACGGGCATGAATCTTATCGTCAACGAGGTGGTGGAGTTTGAGATAGTACATATAGCCAACGGTTACGGGGCTGTCGAACTTTTCGCCCGTACGTCCGTCGATAAGCTGTGTCTTTGCGTCGGGATTCATAGGAATCTTGGAGAAGTCAATCTGCTCGCTGTCCTTGAATTCGTAGTTTTCTCTCTCTGCGTCAGCCTTTGCGAACATTTCTCTGATGTCGGATTCGTGAGCACCATCAAATACAGGGGTCATAATCTTCCAGCCGAGCGCCTTTGCGGCATAGCCGAGGTGAACCTCAAGCACCTGACCGATGTTCATACGGGAAGGTACGCCGAGCGGGTTAAGAACGATGTCAAGCGGTGTGCCGTCGGGAAGGAAAGGCATATCCCCCTGCTTGAGTATTCTCGACACGACACCCTTGTTACCATGACGGCCCGCCATCTTGTCGCCGACAGAAATCTTACGCTTCTGTGCGATGTAGCAGCGTACTACCATATTTACGCCCGCAGCAAGCTCGTCGCAGTTTTCTCTCGTGAACACCTTTACGTCCACGATTATACCGCTTTCGCCGTGAGGCACCTTGAGGGAGCTGTCACGCACTTCTCTTGCCTTTTCGCCGAAGATAGCACGGAGCAGTCTTTCTTCCGCAGTAAGTTCGGTTTCGCCCTTGGGAGCAACCTTACCTACCATGATATCGCCGGAGTGTACCTCTGCACCTATTCTGATGATACCTCTCTCGTCAAGGTCCTTGAGAGCGTCCTCGGAGAGGTTGGGAATATCTCTTGTAATTTCTTCGGGGCCGAGCTTTGTTTCACGGCACTCGATTTCGTATTCTTCAATGTGAATTGATGTGAATACATCGTTATAAACAAGCTTTTCGTTGATAAGAACAGCGTCCTCGTAGTTGTAGCCTTCCCATGTCATAAAGCCGATAAGAGCGTTCTTACCGAGCGAAATTTCGCCGTTGCTCGTTGCGGGACCGTCTGCGATAACCTCGCCCTTGACAACCTTGTCGCCCTTGGACACGATAGGTCTCTGGTTTACGCATGTACCCTGGTTGGAGCGCTTGAACTTGATAAGCTTGTACTTGTG
>JAZNLN010000127.1:0-3059 GCA_045579125.1 Ruminiclostridium sp. | reverse complement strand
AAAGCAGGGCGATACCCATAAAATATTCGTCCCATGACAGGTAATTTTCACGTTTCATAATAGCCTCCTGTGTATGTCAGAGAATGTATTTTTTTACAAAGCTGTCAATACTTTCGTTGTTTTTGCAGTCAAATGTATCGCTGCACGCTGTAATTGACCAGTGCTCCGTAAAGCTTGTTTCTTCGTCGGGAGAAAGCTCCTTGAGCGGTCCGAGGGATTCGATTTCGAGTATGTACTGATTGGTGTAGGTTTCGAAATTAACGTTGAAATCGGGGTATTCCGCTGTTTCGTCGAAATCAAAGGTTTTCTTGAAAATCTGTCCCTTATTCACATAGGCACACCAGCCGTCCTCATTGTTTATGCCGATTTTGAATGCTTCGGGCTTTGATGTCTGCCGGAGAGTGATATAATCGTTGCTCATAAAGAAGCGTTCGTCCGATACCGAGGCATATTCCCATATTACAAGCCTGCGGTTAGAGAGTAATCCTGTGTGTTTATTGCACTGCGGCAGAATTTCAACGCCGCCGTTGTCAGCAACTGTCATGCACCAGGGGGAAAGTGTTATTTTTTTGTCGGAAATATTTTTCACGATGTGCTCTACGTCAACATCTGCCGTTGTATCAGAGAATGTAATAATCATTGTGTGACGTTCTCCGACCTTTGTTCTGTCGTCGGGTGTAAGAGTAATTTTATTTCCGCATATTTCGTATTTAACGGGAGAATTATCGGGCGTATAGCTTTCGGGGAAGCTTTCGGGGCTTGTCCACAGGCGATGTCCGCCATAAATATACCAATTTTCGTTGGTTTCAAAAAAGCTGTGCAGTTCGTCGGAGTCACGGACGGTATCTCTGTTCACGTCCTCCTGAAGCATATTTTCCATTCCTTTGACCGAGTAAGAGAGGATTCTCGGACCTACATCAACCGTTATCAGCATTTCTATTGCATCGTTTTCGGCTTTAATGCATTTCCCGAAGTTTTTGTATTCAATTTCAGTAAATCTGACGCTCATAATGTCACCTCATTTAAGTATAATAGGTTTTTGTGTGTAATCAAGGCCGCATGGTCTGCGTTTTTCAAATGCCAGCGCATACAGATTTCCTGCATTTTCTTCCAGATATGCCATTCGCTTGCATTCGGGGGATATTTTCTTCAGCTTTGCGAGCGAGGTATCAACCGGAAGTTTGCAGTCTGCTGCAGAAAGAATTTCGCCGCCTTTGCTGTTCATACCTAAAATTCTAACATATGAAGGAGGATTTTTCAAGTCCTTTTTTTCTATTCCGACATAATTGGCAAGCACTATTCTTCTTATCCGTGACATTGTATAGCGCTTGGTTTTTATAAGAGTATACAGCTCTGCGAGATTTGTTGATATTTTTGCCGCTTTGTGGATTCTGTTCTCAAGTCCCATAAGAACATTCGGGGCTTTCTCAATGTCCTTGGGCGATTGTGTGCGAAGTTTTGAAAGGATAGCTACCTCAATACGCCGTACATCGGCGTAATCGGAGTCGATTTGTATAGGCGTGTAGCCGCTTATATCCTCATTTTTTCTTATCATACTGCGGAGCAGGGAGGCGCTTGCAAATTCTCCGTTTGCCGTACTGCCGTCATGTGCGGCGCCTGCTCGCTTTATCGTGTGCGGCTCAATCATAGGCGCATATTCGTTTATCGCCTTGATATATTCGACTGCTAGCGTGTTGTTAGGCGTGGCGAGCGTTTCTATGACCTCATCGGTATAGTATTTTTCGATAGCTTTCTGGAGTGCGATGGGGTAGGTGTCGCCGTGCCGCATATACATAAGGAATTCTTCGCTTTCGATTGCATACATAACCGCACCGGCAGTTTCGTTCAGCAAATCTATATTTCCGCATTCGCTGCCGAAACTGAGCATTTCCACACATCCGAGCGAGCCGAGCAGGGAAACCGCACCGAATGCGAACTGCTCCGCACTGCCGAGCGCATATGCAACGGGCAGTTCTATTACGAGGTCAATGCCGTTATTCAGTGCCATTTCGGCACGCTTATATTTATCGTATATTGCCACGTCGCCCCTTTGTGTGAAATTTCCGCTCATAACCGCAACAATATGCGTTGCTCCGAAACGGCGTCGGGTTTCTTCTATCATGTATTTGTGCCCGTTATGGAAAGGGTTGTATTCGGCGATAATTCCGCAGATTTTCATATGCGCCTCCTGTTAGTGTTGTGTTGCTTACATTATAGCAGATTTTAAGGAGGTTGGCAATAAAAAAGCGTGAGTTTTCGCTCACGCTTAAATTGTTTATTCTTCAACGGTATAAATGTTATCAGCCTTTTCAAAGGGGTTGATAAGGGTTTCGGGGGCAGCAGGATCAACGAAATAATAAGCTTTGTCGGACTCTACCAGCATATAATATGTATCGCCTATTTTAAAATTACAGCTTACTAACCTGTATTCGTAAGGTGTTTTTTCGCCTGTTTCTATGTTGATAATGCAATTTTCAACACCTGAACATATTATGTAGCTATTACCGCAGATATAAGGAATGTAATCCTTTGTGGGTTCCACGAGAGTGGTGCCATCGTTTTTTGTAACAACATGGAATTTTGTACCCTCGGGATTAGTTGCTACAAAACGTATCATATTTTCATTGATTTGTTGAATTTCTTTTATATTATATTCAGAAAGGTCAAAGCTGTATGTTTTATACTGTTCAGAAAAAAATTCGATAATATTTTCATTTTTTTGTTCAGGATTATAGAACCAAAGGGTGACCTTTCTTGCATTTTCAAGAATTTTTCTTTCTTCGCCTGTGGTCAGATTGTAGAAATATAATGTTTTATTGTCATCCTGTAATACTAGATTTTCTTCAAAGAAATAAAGGATTTGTTTTCCATTTACAAGCATTCCCTCAAATGTAACAGTTCTGTCCTCTTTGAAGAAATAAAATACAAAGTCGACAGTATTATTTGAAGTGGCCTTACTATAACAAATATAATTATTACGCATAACGGTATAAGCGTTTTTTATTTCTTCAATAAATCCATTATCATCGGCTGTTTTGGGTATTAACCAAGTTCCGTCG
>JAZNLN010000126.1:0-8489 GCA_045579125.1 Ruminiclostridium sp. | reverse complement strand
CACTCCGTTCGTCGCCCTCGCTTCGCTCGTGGCGGTGCTGTGTTTGGGCGGGTTGTGAGCTGCACAACTGCTCCGCATATCATCTGTATAAAGGAAAATACACCTCTCCGTCGCCAAGCTTACAGACATCCCTTACCACGACAACGAATTGGTCGCCATCGCTTTAAAGCAGCGCAGTTATTCAGAAGTCACACTATTTTACGCCGTCCTACCGCACTCACGTTAAATAAAAATACAAGGATTGTTGGTACGAATTAGGCGTTTATCACTTTAAAGCGGTGCGGATGACAAGATTATAATTTATTCCTCAACCGCCCCGCCGCACTCCACTATAAAAGCTCTCAAAATTTACGCCACTGCCTGCGAACGAGAAAAAACATTATACGCTGGTACTTCTTGCCTCGTGCACAGGCATACGTTTGAGAGCGTTGTGCTTGTTTTCGTGCGCTCTTGTCTGTTTCGTGCGAGTTCAAAAATATTGCGGAGCAATATTTTTGCGTGTCTGAGCACGGACGGCAGTGCACGCATTCTTGTACTTGTGTTGTAAAGCCCCACGCATGTGGTCGCCTTCTTTTCCATATTTCTTGGCGAAACAAGAAATATGGCGAGGGGCAAGGCTTGTCCGAAAACAAATGCTACTCTATCAGGGGGCGAGGAGCCCCCTTAACAAGCACAAAGACTAAATCCAAAGGACAAGACGATACAAATTGGCATTAGCGCTTTAAAGCAGCGCAGTTATTGCAAGAACGCCGAAAAAAGAGTAGGCATGGGAGTATCTGTACCCTTTAAAAAAGGCGCCCCGACAAAAAAATCCCCTGTAACGGTTATTTCCGATACAGGGGAATAATTATTATACGGAATGCAGTGCGTTTTTAATATCTCCGCACACTCTGCACCAGCAGCAGGATTATCAGCCATACGAAATTGTAACCGATAATCGTTGACGCCGAGAACATCGACGATGTTACCGCCAGCGTGAAGATGACCGAGAGAACGACCGCAAGGAATACGCCTGCGAGCAGGAACGACGAGGTGATGTTGATTTCTTTCATCAGCTTCTTTGCCGTTACGACTGCCTTTGCGAACGAGCTGAACGTGCCGCCGCAGGAAATCGCCGCACTGCCTCTTGATGTGTACTTGGTGTATTCGCCGAACGTGCTGTGCAGGCTGTACGGGAGCACCTTGACCTTTTCGGGGTCGATGTCGAACACGTCCGCAAGCTTGTTTACCGAAACGAGCGAGTCCGTAGTCTTTACGACCAGCGAAATGTCGGTTTTCATCATCTGCCGCAGAGCCGCCTTTACGCCTGCGTTTGCGTTGACTCTTATAAAGAATATTACCGTAAGCTCGCCGCCGACTGCGAGGTATACCGCTTCGGCGTTGTTTACGCAGTACTGCGCTACCGATTTCATATCGGGCACCTTTATTCCGTGGTGCTTCATCTGTTCACGGTTGCCGAGAATGAGGCGCTTGTTGCCGTACCAGCCCATAACGCCCATATCGTCCTCAAACACGCAGCCCTCAATATCTGCGAGCATTTCCTTCTTTCCGCCTATCATATCATAAAACAGGTTGGAGAGAATGGAGTTGCTTTCGATAGCGAGGCTTGCCGCAAGAATAATCGCCATGTCTATCGCAATGTTGTTCACGGAGTTTTTCTGCGGGCAGAGCTTGATTTTTGCGCATTCTATGCTTCTTGACGGGAACAGGAGCGCTGCGTCCGTCATAATCGCATTCGTCGAGCAGAAGTCCTCAACCGCCGCATATCCCAGCACAGCGCTGTCGTTTGCCGAGAGCGCCTTCGAGGCTCTTGCGAGGGGGTAGTTTACGAGGAACATAATCGAGAACGGCGAAAGGATTGACATAGTGCCGATTGCGACCGTCGCCGCCCAGTGCATGCTGTTTTCCATGCCCGCAATTCCGTTGGGGAGGAAATATGCGATAAGACCGAGGAGCAGTCCGAGCCCTACCGAGGCGGGAGCGAGTATTCGGCTTATCTTGTCCGCCTTGTCGTCGCTGTAACTCTTGCGGAGGAAGTCGGTAAGGTACTCCGTCTTTCTCATCGTCACAAGGAACGGCAGTTCGGAAACGACGCCCTTTGTGAACGCCGACGCCTCGCTGTCGTTTTCAACGACGTAAGCGTAGTATTTGTGGCTGTCGCCCGAAACGTAGCGGAAATTCCGCCTTGCACGGCTTATCATCGACAGCTTTCCGAGCGTGTTGAACATAAGTCCGACCATCGCCGCAGATATGTACATATGCGCACGGCTCTGTATGAGCAGGTCTGCGTCCGTGAGGAACAGGATGGACGAAACAATCGAGAATACCGCCGTCACGGCGCAGACGCTGTCGCAGTCGCCCTTCATCGTGAACAGCTTTCTTATTCCGTTTACTATAACCGACGAACACAGCGCAACGCCGAGAACGCCGATAATCATATTGAAGAACGTAAAGCCCGTCGGGTCCATTCTCTTTTCAAGGAACTGGATATTGTTTCCGAACAGCTCAAACGAGAGGTTTACTCCCATATCGCCGAGAATCGTTACCGCCACAAGAACAACCGTCAGGATAAACAGCAGAGCAAATCTTGTTTTCAGGCTCTTGTGGGTTTCCGTGAGGTCGCTCCATATCTGACCTGCGGAGTCGAAGTCGTCGAACTCGTCCTCGTCATCCTCGTCGTCATAGTCGTCGTAGTCGTAATCGTCTATATCCTCAAGCACGAAATCCTTGATTTTATGCTTTTTGCGGGCGGCAAGCTCTCTTGCCTTTGCTTCTTCGATTACGGGGTTTTCAACAGGCAGCGTGCCCGTTGCGGGGATTATCTTCTTGTTGTAGTCGATGTTAAGACCGTGAGTTACAACATTCGGGAGCGGCTGTGTGAATGCGATTGTGCTTGCGGCACGGATGTCGCTCTCACGCTTTTTCTCAATCTTCCTGTTAAGGGATTCGAGCAGTGCGTCGTCGCTCCTGCGGTATTTTTCGCTCTCGGGGGATTTTTTCTTCTGCTTGGAGGCGGGTGTGTACTCTTTGATTTCGGAGTCGTCCTCCTCGGGCTCGTTCTGCACCTCGTCCTTGAACAGGTCCATCGCCGCCTTGAAGAATTCGTCCTCGTCCTCTTTTTCCTTGACGTCGGGGAGAACTATCGTCGGGGCGTCCTCGTCTATAATGCGCTCGGCATTTTCGGGAACCGAGGTCATTTCCTTCAGCTCGTTGCCCGCAACGCTTATCGTATCGCCCGCAAGGCTTTCCGCAGGGAGCGTTTCAAACTCGCTCGTCAGCACCTCGGAGCTTAAATCGTACGGATTTATTGCGTCGAGGAAGTCGTCGGGGTGCTCCAGCGCCTTGTCACGCTGTAATCTCTGCTCGTCCTCAAGCTTTCGTTTGAGGCGTCTGCGCTCCTCTTCGAGAGCGATTTCTTCTGTCGTCGGCTTGGGCGGCTCGGGGGCTTCTATTTCTTCCGTTTCGTCGATTTTCCACGGAAACTCCATGGAAACGTCGGAGAGGACAATGCTTTTTGAGGTCATTTTGCGTTCGCTTTCTTCGAACGCCGCCTGTTTTGCCTTTTCCTCCTCCTCACGGGCTTTCTGCTCGTCCGCCAGCCTTTGTTTTTCCGCCTCCTCGGCGGCTTTTTTATCTTCCTCGGCTTTTTTCTTCGCTTCCTCGGCAGCCTGCTTTTCAGCCTGTTTCTTTTCCTCGGCAGCCTGTTTTTCGGCAAGCTTTTTCTCCTCGGCGGCCTTTTTGTCAGCCTCTGCCTTTCTTGCCTCTTCTTCCCTCTGCGCATTCAGACGCTCAGCCTCTGCCTGTTTTTCGAGGTTTTCTTCGAGCTGTTTAAGCTCCTCCTGCACGGAGGAGTCGTCATCCTCTTGCTCTGCGTTCTTCTTTTTTCCGAAGAGCGAGAACGGCTTTTTCTCCTTTTTCGCAGGTTTTTCGGTGTCTTCGGGAGGCATGAGGGGCTGCGGGATTTCCTCGGGATATTCGGGGAAATCGTCCTCATACTTTATGTTTACGACGAAATCCTTTTTCTTCTTGATTTCGTATTTCTTTACCGATTCGTCCTTGGGCTTTTTGGTTATGTCCGCCGTGTCGGCGTTTATGCGGAGCTTTTCGAGCTCAAGGGTATTTCTTCTTTCGAGCTCCTGCGTTTTTGCCGCCGTCGGCTTTTTTACGTCTATCTTGTCGAAAACGGCGGTTTTGTCCGCATTGTCAGCCCCGGCAGTCATGGGCGGCTTCGGAGGTTCTGCGGGCTTTGAGGGCTTTTTCTCCTGTACGGAGTCTTTCTTATCCGCTTTGACTTCGGACTTTTTGTCAGCCTTTTTGTCCGCTTTTCTGTCGGCCTTGCCCGTGACGGGCATTTCGGCGGGCTTGTTCTTCGCCTTTTTCTCCTTGTTCGGAGCGGCGCCGCCTGTTTCCGCCTTTTTATCGGACTTCAGCTCCTCTGCGGGAGGCGCAGAAGCTTTTTTTGAGGGTCTGCTCCCGAGTATGTCGTCGAGAGTGTATTCCGATGATTTTTTTCCTTTTACACGAGCAAGCTCTTCCGTTATCGAGGGATAGGACGGCTTTGCGCCGCTGTCCTCGGACGGTGTTCGGTTTTTCTTCTTGCTGTCTATTTCGTTTAGTATATCGTCAAGTGAAAAATCAGACATTCTGCTGCTCCTTTCCTTTGAAATTCAACTTACTCACTATTTTCCCCGCCTTGCACGCACTACCTCATACATGAGTATTCCCGCACTTACCGAGGCGTTGAGCGAATTTACCTTACCATACATATCTATCGACAAAATCATATCGCAGTTCTCACGGACAAGCCTGCCCAGTCCGAAGCCCTCCGAGCCTATGACGAGAGCGACGGCTCCCGAAAGGTCGGCCTTGTCGAACGGCGTTCCGTCCGCCTCTGCGCCGTAAACCCAGACATTGCGCTTTTTTAAATCCTTAATCGTTTCCACGAGATTCGGCACACGGGCGATTTTAAGCCAGTTTGCCGCACCCGCAGACGTTTTGAAAACCGTCCCCGTCAGTCCGACGCTCCTGCGCTTGGGGATTATAAGACCGTCTGCGCCCGCCGCCTCCGCTGTACGGATGATTGCGCCGAGGTTGTGCGGGTCCTGTATCTCGTCGGCGATGACGATGAACGGGTCGTGTCCCTTTTCCGCCGCTGCGGCAAAAATGTCCTCAACCGTCGCATAGTCCGCCGCCGCCATTACGGCTACCACGCCGCCGTGCTTTTCCCCGCACAGCGACGAAAGCTTTTCTTCGCCTGCGTCCTTGACGATGGCGCCGTTTTCCTTTGCCGCCGAAATGAGCTTGCCCAGCCCCTTTGCGCCCCGCTGAACGTATATCGTATCAATGGCTTTTCCCGAGAGGATTGCCTCCATTACGGGATTTCTGCCGAAAATTATCTGTTCGTTGTTTTCTTTCATTTTTTCACCCGATGGTTATTTTTAATCGTACGGGGTTATTATACCATATATATTAAATAAATTCAAGCCTTTTTTGGTTTTATGGGGGACGGACAGGCGTTTTCGGAAAGAGCTGTATCAAAAAACCGAAAAGGACCCTGAAGTTTCCTTCAAAGCCCTTAATCGCCGTGTCTTTATTTTTTTCTGCCCCTGAAAACGAACAGCTTGCTGAAAACATAGTTCAGAACAAGCACGAACACGCTCGCAAAGCACTTTGCGCCGAACTCGTAAATAGGGTGCGCAATGCCCGTGAGGTCAACGAGCAGGAACATCAACAGCAGGTCCACGAACAGCGTGAGCACCCTCGCAAGGTAGAACTTTACCGCCTCCGAGGCGATTTTCAGCCCCTTTGCCCTGCTTTCAAAGACCCATATTCTGTTGGTGACGTAGGCGAACGTGACCGAGCAAATCCACGAAATCAGCACGGGCAGAGCCGTGTTGCTGTCCTTGCCGATGAGTGCGCCGACGTCGTAGCTCCAGCGGAGCCATTCGGGCACCGACTCTGCGTTCGGAAACAGCCACCTCGCAATGTAATATGTCACGAACGAAACAATCGTCGTGCAGACCCCGAAGAAAATGTAGCTGATAATCTCACGGTGTTCGGCGAAAACCGCCTTTCGTTTTTCCCTGTCCCCGAGGGATGACAGGATTTCCTTGATTTTGTCCATTTTTTCTGCCTTTCTTTTATACTATATTATATGTGAACTGTGTTTGCTTGACTTTTTACTGCGGTTGTGATATTATATTGCTGATATTCGGAATAAGCCGGATAAAAACTTGCCGTTCCGCTCACGCTTTTTCGGAGCAGGCATTTAACACGAAAGGATTACTATGACACCCGACCAATTAACAACGCTGATTTTTCTCATCATTCTTGTATGCTGTTCCGCATTCTTTTCCGCAACGGAAACCGCTTTTACGAGCGCCAACCGCCTCCGCCTCAAGGCACGGAGCGAGGAAGGTTCAAAAAGCGCAAAATTGGCTCTTGCCGTAATTGACAAATTCGACAAATTCCTTACAACCATACTCGTCGGCAACAACATTGTGAACATCCTCACAACGTCGGTTTCGACAGTTCTCGCTATCCAGCTTTTCGGAGAGAACAACGGTCCTGCGGTTGCGACGGTTGCGGTTACGGTTATTTTGCTCATTTTCGGCGAAATACTCCCGAAAACCATTGCGAAAATCTGCTCCGACGGCTATTCGACGGCAACGGCAGGCTTTGTGCGGGTGCTTATGATAATTCTGACCCCCGTTTCCCTCCCGTTCCAGCTGCTCCAGAAGGGTGCGTCAAAGCTGTTTTCAAGAGGCAGAAAGTCCGTCAGCATGACCGAGCAGGAGCTTATCCACATAATCGACGAAATCGAGGACGAGGGCGTCCTTGAGGAGCAGGAAAGCAACCTCGTAAAGAGTGCGCTTGAGTTTGACGAAACAATCGCCGAGGAAATCGTGACCCCGAGGGTTAATATATCCGCAATAGACATAAATTCGGGCGTAGAGGAGCTTCGGGATTTGTTTTTCCGTGAGGAATACTCCCGAATACCCGTTTACGAAAAATCTATCGACCATATAGTAGGCGTGGTAAACCAGAAGGACTTTTTTGAAAAGCTGCTCAAGGGCGAGCATTTCATAATCCGTGACATCGTCCAGGAAACCATGCACGTTCCTAATCTCATGCGCATTTCCGAGCTGCTGAAGCAGATGCAGAAAGAGAAAATCCACCTCGCAGTCGTGGTTGACCAGTACGGCGGTACGGCGGGCATCGTAACCCTTGAGGACATTCTTGAGGAGCTTGTCGGCGAAATATGGGACGAGAGCGACGAGGTAAAGGCGCCTGTCCGCATAGTGAGCGAAAATGTGTACGAAACCTCGGGCGACGTGACCCGAAGCGATTTCAACAGATTTTTTGAGCGCCGGGAAATCGACGTCCGCATAAACTCCGAAAGCAATACCGTCAGCGGCTGGATTTACGAGCTTTTCGGAAAAATACCCGAAATCAACGACTCCGTGAGGGTTGATAATATGAGAGTGAGCGTGAAATCTATCACAAAGCATCACGCCGACATTGTTAAAATTGAAGTTATTAAGTCCGAAAATACGGAGGACTGATGTTTTTATTTTATCTTTCAACAGCCGTTATTGCGTCAGTGGCGCTGGCGGCTGATTTTATTCTTCGCTATCTTGAGGGAATGCGCTCGTTCGGTATCGAAAAAACGTTCCCGAGAATAAAGGGCAAAACCATACCGATTGAGCAGCTTTTCCCCGAAAATCTGACATACCTGCTGGCGTATCTTGCTGTATTCGGCTGGACAGGGCTTGCGCTCACGCTTGCCGCAATACCGTGGTATCTGAGCGTAATCATTGCCCTCTGCGCCGCATGTCTGGCGAATTTTCTGCTGTCTTATTTTTTCGTATCCCGCATACTCCGCATTCGTGGCAGGTCTGCGGCGCCGAAAGACGACCTCACCGAGGGCGAGGCAGTCTGCACCGAGGAAATCGCCGAGGACGGCTACGGAAAAATCCGCATCACGCTCCCGAACGGCGTTCAGACCGAGAAAAACGCTGTTTCCGTCCACGGCACCGCCGTTGCGGCGGGCGAAACTGTTATTGTCCTCGGCAGCGAGGACGAGCTGTGTTTCGTGGTCAGAGAAAGCGAAATTCACAAGGAAATAGAATGATGTTACCCGCCTTACGGCGGGTTTTGCGCCCTTTAAAAAGGGCGCCCCTAAACTTTCGCACATTTGATTTATAGGCTTTCGCTCCGAAGATAATGTTTTATCTGATTTGGGGCGAGTTTTTTTGAGAGAATCTGCACCCTTTGAAAAGGGCGCCCCTAAACTTTTGTACATTTGATTTATAGGCTTTCGCTCCGAAGATAGTGTTTTATCTGATTTGGGGAGGGAGCTTATTTTTTTACGCACTGCCCCTCCTCCCCACACGCACAACTATCCCGCACCGCCGTAAAATGCCGCCTGTCGCCGCCATTTTACCCGCTCCTCACTCCGTTCGTCGCCCTCGCTTCGCTCGTGGCGG